>NZ_BAACAP010000185.1:0-58255 GCF_045865695.1 Scytonema hankhaensis NUACC26 | reverse complement strand
ACTTCATAGACGATTTGGGTTGCGATCGAGGAGTCTAATTGAGCAGCAAGACGGCTTAAGGCAGTCTGTAAGTTACTGCTCTCTAAAAGGTAGGGGCGGCGTAGTGCCTCTACTGAACGACGTGCCTCCGCAAGCCCAGAACGAGCTAAGTCGAGGATCTGAGTGAGGAGAGTTTGCGCTTTTTCTGGAGCCACCGTTACCTTATTGGAGGCAGATCGAGCATGAATGATAATACCTGAATTTCCCGTGCCATGTGGTTGCGCTCTTCTAGAATGGAAGCTGCTTCGGCACGTTTGCGTTCACGCAGTGCAGCGTTTCGCTGTTCGCTAATGTCAGTGACTAGACCATAATGTCCTTTCACTTGAGCATTGCGATCGAAATCGGGGATGAAGGTCGCACTGATATACTTTTTGCCAATCGGATAGGAAATTTCTGCCTCATAGGTTGCAATTTGCCCTGCTTGCGCTCGCTTGATGTTTGGTTCCACAATGAGATAAGCCATCTCACCCAAGAGCTCGCGAACAGACTTGCCCAGAATTTCATCTCGACTACAGCTAAACCAGATCTCATAAGCTCGGTTGACAAACCGAAAGCGCTGATTGGTATCCACATAGCTGATCAAAGCAGGTAGAGCGTCAGCGATCAGTCGTAATTCCTGTTCTCGGCGGCGCAGTTCTGCTTCGCTTTTTTGTAATGCTGCCGTTCGTTCTGTGACCTGTTGCTCCAAGGCGTGGTTGTAATCGGCTAACAGTTGTTCTGCCTGTTTGCGTTCAGTGATGTCTTGAAAGGCTGCGATCGCATAAGCCACATTGCCCTTTTCGTCAAAAACTGGCGTTCCCCACGACTCAACTGGAATTGTGGTGCTGTTTTGGCGAATTTCCATATCATCAGTTCTAGTGCGTTCGCCGCTCAATGCTCGCACGATTGGCATTTTCTCTGTTGGATAGGGTCGATCCGTTCCCGCTAAATAGATTTGATAAGCCTCTGCAAGTTGTTTCAGTGTCACGGAAGGATCGGTTTCTTTGCCCACTAGCTGAATTGCCCGTTGATTGAAATAGTAAGGGCGACCCGCCGTATCCACGACTGCAATTCCCACCGGGATTGCTTCTAGAAATTGAGTCATCCTACTTTCGCTAGCGCGTAGCCTAGAGTAGAGTCTGGCATTTTCGATCGCAATCGCTGCCTGGGTCGATAATAGATGCAAAACTTGCGTTCGCGTAGCGTCTCCTTCGGAGAATCGCTCCGGTGTAAATGCTCCAACCGCCAATTGATTCTCCAGATACAGCACACCAACGAGCTTACTCTGATTCAGTAGTGGCAAACAGAGCAGTGATTGGGCTTGGTGGTGCTGAATGTATGGCTCATTGATGAAATTACCTTCACGAGTTGCATCATTCAAGATGACAGTTTCATGAGTCCGAATCACATATTGAATAATGGATGCAGGTAAACGATTCGCCATTGGAATCAATTGCAGCACTCGCGTAGCACAGTCCTGCTCACCCTCATTGAGTTCATAAGCAGCTTCAATCACCCATTCGCCTGAGTTTTCTAGAATCAGAAATCCGGTTTGTGCCCCAGCATTCTTGATTAAAATTTGCATCAGAGAGCCAAGTAACCGATCCAGTTCAATTTCACTCGAAATCGCCTGGGATGCTTTCAGTACCGCTGCCAAGTCGAAAGCGCTGTCTAAGCGAGTAGAGATGATTTCAGAAGCTGTGTGGATTGGCGTGTAAGCGACGCCTGACGATTGAGGAAAGAACTGCGGGTAGCGAGTTTCTAAATCTTTGACTTTTGCAGTTGCTCCCCATCGTTCATAGCAGTAGTGGGCTTCTTTCATATAAGTTTGGGCAAATTTCTCCATACCCCTTGCCAGATAGAATTTAGCGGCTAATTCATATCCCAATGCTTCTTCTTGGATGTATTCATTATCCTTAGCCCCTTTAATTGCAAGCTCATAAAAATCCATTGCTTCAACGACTTGACCCAAAACTCGCGCTTTCTCTGCCTCGACTAGATGATACTTATGCAAATAATTCATGGGTGCATGATGTGCCCAGTGCTTCATTTTCTCCTGATTAATGGCAACTTTATCCAAGATTTGTTTTTGTATTTGAGCACTGCTTCTAGAGCAGGTTGCCAATCTTGCTAAAGAGTCATAGAGATAGTAAAAAGGCTCAGAAGAACCCCCTATTGCTTGAATCAGATGACTTTCCGCTACAATTAAATTTTCAACTGCTTGAGCATACTCAGAAAATAGGTAGCATAGAAAAAGTTTGTTCAAATGTATGAGGAAGATTACTACTTCATCTATTTCGCAGAGTGGCGGTCTATTCTCTTCAGTGTAGGATTTGCCAGTTAGACAGGTTGGATTGATAGAATATCCCATCAAATTTAAAACACTCTGGTGATATATTTGAGTCCAAATGAGTGATGTTTTCTGTTTGATTTGACGAACTGCTTCATTATACGAGGCCATCTCACGTTCAATCTCCACAAGTGTTTTTCCAATGAAAAAGGAGTGGCAGCAGTAAGCATGAGTACACATGGCAGCAAATTCTAGATCCCCAGTTTCTAGTCCACTTTGGTAGCCTTCTCGTAGTGGCTCCAGTGATTCTCTGATATGTTCTTTCCAATGGGTGCAGCCAAAATTCACTATTACTAAAGTCCGAGCTTTGAGTGAATGGATACTCGCTTGTGACAATAACCTTAAAGCAAGCTGTCCAAACTGATAACCAGACTCTATATTTCCGCCCATTCCGCAAAGAATTAACCCAAAGCTGGCGTAGGCAAAGGAAGATACAGATGCATTGCCATACTCAATTGAGAAGTCGATCTGCTTGGACACAAGTAGAGGCATCAAATTGGGAGCAGCAACACGGGCAGCGACCGTGATACTAGCTAGGATTCGCATCGCTGCTAACTTCTCCGGTTCGGTCATTTCTGGCAAATGGATCAACTCTGAAATTGGCTTCTTACGAAGGCGGGCTGCGATCGTGTTTAGTTCAAGATAGATATCTGACTGACTTGGCTGTTCGGGAAAACTGATACCAAACTGCTGTAAAACTTGCAATCCAGTTTTGATTGCTTTCAAGAATTGGTTCTGTGCAATAATAGTTTGAATTTCGACCTCGTGGACTTTGATGCTGTCGAGAAACGTCCTGGCTTCTTGTAGAACAATTGCAACCCAGTATTCTACCTGCTCAAACTCACCGCACAAATACGTAACTTCTGTAGTTTCTATATATAATTCTAGAGTCAGCTCATAGTTGGTTTGCCAGCTAGAAGCCGCTAGCCATGCTCTGGCTGTAGCTAGATATTTATTAGCTACACTATAAGCGATTGCCCTTTTTGCTTTCTGACCTGCCAATAAATTCAATCGGGCAATTTCATCTCGTTGTGGTAAAGCAGTGACAATCTCAATCCCCTGATTGAGATGATCCACGATTTCAAACAGTCGAGCTGATAGTTGCTCTGGTGAAGTTTTTTCGAGTAAATTGCGACCGATCTCCAAATGAACCACCTGTTTCTGCGACCGATCGATTAAGGCATTGAGCCGAGATACAGCCATGCAGATAGCCACGGAACGACAAGAGCAACGCCTGCTTCTTCTCTCCGCTGTAGGAACGCTGTTCCTATCGATCGTCGGCGTGCTCATCGGGCTTTGGACTGGCGCAAAGTCGATCGTGTTCGACGGCATGTACGACGTCGTAGACGCCAGCATGACGCTCAACGCCTGGCTCGTAGCTCGCCTTATCGCACGGGGTGACGACCGCCGCTTCCAGTACGGCTACTGGCACATCGAGCCCATGCTCGCCTTCCTGAACGGGACGGTGCTGCTGTTCGCCTGCGTCTATGCCTTCGTGGACGGTGTCGGCGCTACGCTGGCGGGCGTCCGGTCAGCTTCGACATTGGCGTGGTATACGCTGCCGTGGGCACAGTCTTGAGCTTTGCTATCTACCCCTATGTCCGGCGCAAGGGTCGCGGGCTCAAGTCCACGCTCCTCGACCTCGATGGCCGCTCTTGGCTGCTGGGCGGGCTGCTAAGCGCTAGCCTGTGCCTCTCCTTCGGTGTGGCCGGCCTGCTCGAAGGCGTGGGTGCCGGTCAGTTCGCCGCCTATGTCGATCCCGCGATCCCGATCGTCCTGTCGGTGTGCATGGCGCCGTTCCCCGCTGCTACGATCGCGCATGCCGGACGTGAGATCCTCCAGATCGCGCCACCGGATCTTGACGCGCGCGTTGACGGTATCGCACGCGACGTGGCGGCGCGGCACGGCTTTGTCAACCACCGATCCTACGTCACGAAGGTCGGTCGCGCGCAGTTCATCGAGATCTGCTTCGTCGCGCCGTCTGCGGCGACCGTGAAGACCTTGGGCGAGTTCGACGCTATCCGACAGGAGATCGCGGACGCAATGGGGGGTCGCAGGCCGGGCTACTGGCTGACGGTCGAATTCACCGCAGACCCGCGATGGATCTAGCAGTCCTCCAGTCTGGATTAAAGTGTCAGCTCTCAGATCTCTGTATATGGCTCAAAGAAATAATCTGCTATCTTGGGTTATTGTCCAGATTTCTCACACCCTATTAGGTTGCTGACTCCACCTTAATCTCATGGATTGTCCTGAACTGCTCACCGTGCGTGGCCCTCTTCCCAATAGTCGTTCGATCGTGACTGTCCGGCGCGACATCCTTGGCGGCATACATGAGGATATTGACATTAGGAACCATTTCTTTGAACGGGTTGAGTTTCAGTTAATGCTCGCTACCCGCTCGGACTTTGCGGACATCTTTAAACCCTTGCTCTACGAGTTTCTTAGCGGTGAGATGAACACCAATCAGGTCTGGTCGCGATACAAGGAACTCCTAGACTGCAGCGGTATCACCTTTGGACATGAACCACTAAGTTTCATGCCATACCGTCGAGGGGCAACTCTCGAATGTGCTAAATAACCTAACGATCGTCCTAGATGCAGCTTTTGATGGGGTTTTTGATACTATGCATCGTTTGAACAAGTTCAATATCGTTCTGGAACTTAATAATATCAGGCATCTCTTTACTGCTCCAGAAATGAATCCCTTTTCTAATCAGGAGTGGTCACCCAACTGACTGGCAACCTCCTCAACCGAAGGACGTGTACGAGTTAGTAGTGATTGGGGCTGGTCCCGCTGGTCTGACGGCTGCGGTAACGGCTGCTGAATCGGGTCACACGGTCGCAGTGATTGAGCGGAACTTGACGGGTGGCACCTGCGTCAACTTTGGCTGCACTCCTAGTAAGTCTCTTTTGCGTGCTGCCCGGGCGGTATATCAGGCTCGTGACGGAGAGAAGTTTGGCTACTCACTTGGTGCCTCACCTCAAGTTAACTTCGCCGCCGTCATGACGCGAGTGCGGGAAATGCGAGCTTTCAGCAGCAGCTTTGATGCGGTGTCAGTTGTGGCTGAAGCCGGGATTGATATGTTCTTCGGTGATGCCCGCTTCGTTAGTTCTAACGCGATCGAGGTTGAGGGTCAGCAGCTACAGTTCAAGAAGGCGCTGATTGCTTCGGGTAGCCGATCGGCAGTTCCCAATATACCGGGGCTGAACGATGCACACTACCTGACGAATGAAACGGTCTTCGAGTTAATAGAGCTTCCCCGACGGTTGGTTTGTATCGGTGGTGGCACCGTGAACTGCGAACTAGCACAGGCATTCCGACGGTTGGGGAGCGAGGTCGATTTGGTGGGGAGTGCGGAGCGCTTGCTAACAGCCGATGCATCGACTGCATCCAGGGTAGTGGCTCAGCGATTGGCGGCTGAGGGGGTACGGTTGCACCTGGGGATGAGGGCGACGAAGGTAGACGGTCAGCAGAAGCGATTGATTCTGAGCGATGGGTCTGAGTTAGCCTACGATGCACTCCCGATCGCCACTGGTAGAAAAGTCAACGTGAATGGAATGGGGCTGGAGGCAGTTGGGGTGAAGTTCAGTGCCTCTAGGATTGAAATCGATGATTATCTGCGGACAACGAATCCTACCGTGTATGCCGCTGGGGATGTAGCTCTACCGGAGAAATACACCCATGCAGCGATCGCAACGGCTAAACTAGCGGTCGCTAACGCGCTTGACGGAGGTGGGAAGCGGGTGTCGGATTTAGTCATCCCTCACTGCACTTACACTGACCCAGAAGTTGCTCAGGTTGGAATTACTCCTCAGGAAGCAGCAGAGCGTGGTATCACTATCAACACTCATTGATTGCAGTTAGAGAAGGTCGAGCGGGCTGCGATCGACGGGGAGGCAGACGGGTTTGTTGCCTTGTATACCCACCAGGGAGTTATCGTTGGAGCGACATTCGTAGCGGCTCATGCAGGGGAGTCCCTTCCTCTGCTCACTCTAGCAGTGATGCAAAAGATGACACCTGCGAACTTAGCAGAGGTAATTCATTGTTATCCAACTCAGGTTGAAGCGATCCAGCGAGTTGCGACTCAAGCTAGCTAGGAGATACGGCTTCTACTGATGAAGAACAGTAACAAGGACTGCCATTATCCTCCCCCTTTTCGCTCATCGAACTCCATAACTTTCATGGAGCCGCGAGTCGTGTGGGTGTGTCTGAGACCGCTTTTGCGCTGCGTCAGGATCATCTGACGGTTCAGGCGAATGACCTGAGAGGTAGGAGCGCAAGGCATTGCGCCCCTACATCTTTTACAGAGATGTCTATTTGTAAGTAATTGGACATAATTAATTTCAATCATGTTTTTGCTGAATCCGATGCCCTATGACCCATGCCCAACCTGAATGAGTGTATTTATTTTAGTCCAGTTACTTAAGATTCTGATAAATCATCATAAGAATTTGAAAGCAGTTAAGTGTTAGAACTTATTAAACTTTGAGTTAGATATTCGAGTATGAAATTTAAATTCACAGAGATCGAATCCTCGATCTCTAAGACGGTATTAATAGCGATTGATAATTCATTTGTTCATTCACCGTAACTTGACTCGATCTGTTCAGATTGAGACTTTTTGAAAGCGTAAATAGTTATTTAAGTAAATAGGATCGTATTGAGATGGAAGCATTAGAAGTAACTTCACATGAAAAGATGCTAAATCCGATCGCTGGATTTTGGATTGCCCGATCGATCTATCTTGCTGCAATGTTAGGGGTTACCGATTGGTTTGACGATCGACCCAAAACGATCGCTCAACTTGCAGCCGCAACGAATACTGAACCGCGATCGCTGTATCGACTTCTGCGTGCTTTAGCCAGTGTGGGCATTTTTACCGAAGTCTCGGAGCGATGTTTTGCGCTGACTCCTTTAGCTGTAACACTCAAGAGCGATTGTCCCGGTTCAATGCGGTATGTTGCGATGGCACAGATGGGAGAAGACCATTCTTTAGGGTGGAGCAATGGATTACATAGCTTAAGAACAGGTGAAACTGCGTTTGATGCTGTAGCCGGAATGTCGGCTTGGGATTATTATGCTCAACATCCTGAAGCGGGGCAAATCTTCTCCGAGTCAATGACTGGTATGTTAGCTCCGGTTTCGCAAGCCGTTGCAGAGATCTATGACTTTTCTGAATTCAAGACAATCGTTGATGTCGGTGGAGCGCAAGGCAGCTTAGTTACTGCAATTGTGCGATCGCATCCTCATCTCAAAGGGATTCTGTTCGATCTGCCCGAAGTTATTGCCAATGTCAGTGTGGACGACAATATCCAGCCCATTGCTGGAAATTTCTTTGAGTCTGTGCCATCAGGTGGTGACGTTTATCTAATGCGTGCCATCATTCATGATTGGGATGATGAAAAGTCCTCAATCATTCTGAAAAACTGTCATCAAGCCATGCCGGCTCGCGGTAAATTACTTCTGGTCGAAAGCATCATTCCAACAGGTAATGAACCCTCTCTCACAAAGTTGATTGACGTGCTCATGTTGATGATGACAGGTGGACGAGAACGAACTGAAGAAGAATATCGATTGTTGTTGCGATCGAGTGGGTTTGAACTGACGCGAGTGATTCCGACTTCCTCAATGCTCAGCATCATTGAAGCAGTGAAAGCTTAGTAGGTGACGCGAAAGCATCAAGCTACTCTTCTCAACAGGTTGAAGCGTAAACAGTCATTAAAGTAAACAGGATCTGGTTCAGATGGAAAAATTAAATGATACAGGCAAAACACTATATCATTAATTTGTATCTACAAAATTCGCCACTTAATAATGGTCACGATCGTCTCATCTACAATTCATTGCCACTAGCCTACTGACACTTATGATTCCAAACCTTCCTGCTGGTTCGCAAGCTCCTCTCTGGCTGCAAAAAATCCAGTACACGCGGGACGCGATCGCCTACATGGAGGCTGCTGCCCAACGTTGTGGAGAAATTTTTAATGCTCCTGTCATTGGCAATCACCCGGTTGTGTTGTTCGTTAGCAATCCCCAAGCACTCCAGTTCATTTTCTCGAATGACACAAAGCAATTTATGACTCCGCCTAATCAACTGCTACAACCACTGACTGGGGATTGCTCCATTTTTGCCCTAGAAGGTTCTCGCCATCGTCGAGAACGTCGATTGTTAATGCCTCCATTTCATGGAGAACAGATGCGAACATCTGGAGAATTGATTTGTGAATTGGTTGACAAAGCAGCGAGTTCGCTGTCAATCGATACTCAGTTTTCTGCTCGTCAGTTGGCGCAGGAAATTTCTCTAGCAGTGATTCTTAAGGTCGTTTTTGGAATTTATCAAGAGGAGCGGTTCCATCGCCTCAAGTCGCTAATTATTCAGTTCGCAGATTCACTGCAATCTCCTTTTATTGGCGGTTTGCTTTTCTTTCCATCCTTACAAAAGGATTGGGGAACCCAAAGCCCTTGGGGATATTTCCGGCATCTGCAACGACAGATTAAAGAACTCATCTATGCTGAAATTTCCGTGAAGCGGAGCGATGCAGCAGGAAATCGTCGCAGCCAGCATCATATGAGTTCCGACATTCTGAGTTTACTGATGTCAGCCCGTGATGAGACGGGTCAACCGATGAGTGATGCTGAATTGCATGATGAGTTATTTACACTTCTGTTAGCAGGTTATGAAACAACTGCAAGTGCGATCGCTTGGGCACTGTATTGGATTCATCGCCATCCCCAAGTTGGCGAAAAGCTACTTGTAGAACTGAATCAGCAAGGATTGGCTCCAGATCCAACTACCCTTGTACAGTTACCTTATCTCACTGCGGTTTGTAATGAGTCTCTGCGCCTTTTCCCCGTTGCGACTCTTACCTTTCCCAGAGAGGTCAAAGAACCTGTAGAACTGATGGGTTATCAACTAGAACCTGGAACGAGAGTGTATGGTTGTATTTATCTGACTCATCAGCGCCCAGATCTTTATCCAAACCCTAAATTGTTTAAACCAGAGCGCTTTTTAGAACGGCAGTTCTCTCCCTACGAATTCTTGCCCTTTGGCGGTGGTGCACGCCGTTGCATTGGGGAAGCATTAGCCCAATTTGAGATGAAATTAGTCATCGCAACTTTGGTTTCTCATTATCGACTAGCACTGGTAGATCGATCTCCTGAATATCCTCAGCGTCGAGGGGTGACATTTACTCCTGGTAAGGGGGTACAGATGGTTCTGAAGGAGAAAATTTGAACATCCCTCGTCAAGTAGGTTTGATATCGCGAACGAAGCAGCAGATTTCATAACGATCGAAGATAGTTGTCTGGTGGTAATATCGGACAGCATGAAGATTGTAATTGCTGCTGCTTCCGGCAATAGTGGACGACATATCGCAGAGCAAGATGCGATCGCTCAATTAGCTCCGCTCCACCAAGCACTTTATCTGTCGATCCGCATGGTGCTTTCTGAACTTCCTGACAATGCACGGATTCTCTGCGTTGGCGTGGGAACTGGCTCGGAATTGATTGACCTCGCTCAAGCATTTGCAAACTTAAGATCCTCACTCCCCGCCATTGGACACATCCAAGCAAGAATTTTCTGAGGCAGTGGTACTCTAGGATTGGGTATGCATCGCAAACTACCGAACCGTTTGAATTAATGTATCCGGAGTTAGTGCCCGAACTGGCAACGGAGTGCGACTTCACCGTGTGGCACAAGTTTTTAAAACTATTGTGAAGAGGTAACTATCATGATGCTTGAAAATAAGGTGGCTTTAGTAACAGGAGGAGCATCGGGCATTGGTCGAGCCACGGCAATCGCCTTCGGTGCTGCTGGAGCAAAAGTGGTCTTCTCCGATATACGCGATGTAGAAGCTGAAGAGACTGCGGCTTTGATTCGCGATACTGGAGCGGAGTACTTGTTTGTGAAATCAGATGTCTCTAGTGAAGCGGACGTGCAAGCCTTCTTTAATATCGCTAAAAGAAGCACCATAAAAATCTGATAAAGCGTTGTAAGAATTTGAAAGAAGTTAGGCAATGGAACTCATTACAATTCAGATAGAAAGAACCAAGAGAATCTTACTCAGACAGCATCGCATATAGAGCAGTATACAACTGTGAAAGGCTTGTAGCACACAGATTAGATCTGCGACAAGACCAATTGCGATCGCGACAGTCACATTAATATTAGAGGTTAAATCATGAACCAATCAGCAGATTTCTTTGTTCGCAGTGCGGTCACAGAAACGACCCGATCTTATATGGGCGGTCTGTTGTCTTTTCTCGTCACGTCCGCCGAGACCGAAAACCGCCTCATGCTTCTGGAAGTTCGGACGGTACCAGGTGCTGAACCACTACCCCATCTTCACTATGACCAGGATGAAGTGTTTTACATTCTAGAAGGCGAGCTAGAGGTGTACTGCATGGGTCAGGTGAGAATTGCGCGGGCAGGCGAAACAGTCTTCCTCCCTCGGAAGCACGCGCACGCATTCTACTTCCTATCGCCCCTCCGTTTCCTCGCCCTGGTGCAACCAGGAGGTTTGGACAGGTACTTTGAAACCATGTCGAGTCCTGCGAATAGCATGGAAATACCCGCGACCGCAACCACTTACGCGGAATCCGCTCCAGCTAGCGCGATCGCGCTGGGTGCCAAGTACGGAGTCAAGATACTGACACCGGAAGAAACGGCGGAACTGTTGCCTCAATACCCCGGCTTCGGCGTACCGCGACGAGGATAGTTTTATGTCAGTGACAATGCCTTTACTGGCAATCGGGGGAGGTGCAATTGTAAATAATTCATCATTAAGTGGTTTAATTGACTTTCCAGGAAATGCTCCCTACATAGCCAGCAAATATGCAGTGATGGGATTAACGAAATCGGCAGCGCTCGACTATGCCAAACTAGGGATTCGGATTAATGTCATCAATCCTGGATCGATTGCCACTAAAATGATCGATCGCGCATTCAATCGGATGGGTATCACGGCTGATGATTATGTGTCTACAGTTCCAATGGGGCGCATCGGTCAGGTAGAAGAAGTTGCTCAAGCGGTCGTTTTTCTCTGCTCTGATGCTGCCAGCTACATCATTGGACAACCTTTGGTTATTGATGGTGGATACACAGCAAGCTAATCCGCGATCTGCTGTGGCAGATATTGCTTTGCGATCGCCTTCGTGCAAGAGTGTTTTATATTCTCAAGAGCGTTTGCTTTTAAGGACGTTAAGATGATTTTGGTTACTGGTGCAACTGGAAACAACGGTGTAGAGATTGTTAAGCGCCTCGCTGCACGGAACATTCCAGTTCGTGCAATGGTTCGCAATCGGGATTATCCCAAAGATACCGCAATTCCTCATGTTGAAGTTGTGGAAGGAGACTTCGATCGCCCTGAGACATTGCTGGGTGTACTGGCAGGTATAGAACAGGCGTTCCTTCTGACAAATTCATCCGAACGTGCGGAAGCACAACAAATTGCTTTCATTGATGTAGCGAAACAAAGCGGGGTTAAGCAGATTGTGAAACTGTCGCAGTTTGCAGCCGATGCCAATTCGCCTGTGCGTTTTTTGCGTTATCATGCAGCAGTTGAAGCAGCGCTGCGATCGTCAGGCATTACCTATACAATTCTCCGCCCCAACCTCTTCATGCAGGGCTTGTTAAATTTTCGCTCGACCATTGCGACCCAAAATGCTTTCTATGCTGCTGCTGGTGAGGCAAAAGTGAGTGTCGTTGACGTGCGTGACATTGCAGATGTTGCTGTTGCTGCTTTGACTGAATCTGGGCACGAGGGGAAGATCTACGATCTCACAGGTCCGCAGGCACTTACTCATGCTGAAATGGCAGAATCCCTCTCGGTAGCAATTGGTCGCCGAATTACCTTCGTCAATATCCCGCCTGAAACCATGCGTGAAACGTTATTAGGTATTGGGTTTCCAGTCTGGCAGACAGAAGGACTCCTTGAGGACTACGCGCATTATCGACGCGGTGAAGCGATGACGATCGCATCTGGTGTGCAGGATGCGATCGGTAAAAAATCGCGCAGTTTTGAGGACTTTTCACGCGATTATGCAACGATGTTTCAATAACGAGTGTTGCTGATATCTGATGAGAGAGAACGTAGAAAGTAGTGAAACGATCCCATTACAAGTGGGTTTCTCCAGTAACAACCATTCAGCATAACAGTTCAAGCATTTCACCGAAATGACACCAAAATAGGTTCACAACATCTGACAAATCATCGTAAGAATCACCAAAGAAGTTGAGCATTGGAACCTACTACACTTCAAAACGTAGTTGTTACTCTTCTTTCTCGGTGATAGCTATTAGGCTGGGGATGCCTATTGCTCCGGTCTCAATCATTCTCGATTTCTTGATTGAGTTTTTCAATCTCATCAAGGATGTTCGTAAATTTCTGACCAAATGCGGTCAGTTCGTACTCAACATGCGGTGGAATCTCTGGATACGCATGTCGCTGCAAAATGCCGTATCTTACTAACTTTTTCAGGCGCTCATTCAATACCTTTGTCGTTAAACCGTTAACATTTCGCTCCATTGCACCAGGACGATTCACTCCTTGACGCACGAGTTGCAGAACGCTTAACGACCACTTGCAGCCCACAATATCTTCCACCATTCTGGCAACCGGCGGACGCTTCACAAAACTTTGCATTTTTTTTAGCTCCTCTGTTTCCATAATTCACACCAAAAAGTAAGCATCTGACCGAATTGTACCTACTTATGTAATCTGCAAGGCTTTCGCTATCTTCAGTTTAGTGACATTGACTTAGAAGTTGTTAGTCAGATTGAATCCTTGCGGAAACTGCAAATCGACTACGACTCATTCATTTTACAAGAAAAGGAGATCGGACATGAATACTGTTGCTGCTGGTTACACCTACGGCACTGCTGCCGTTGCCTACTCACCGCTTTCAATGGAAGACCTTGAACTGCTCAAGCAGACTGTTCTTTTTACAGAGGAAGATGAAAAATATCTGCGCTTAGCTGGAGAAGTTCTGCAAGACCAAATTGAGGCAGTTTTGGATTTGTGGTACTCCTTTGTGGGTTCCCATTCATATCTAGCTTACTATTTCAGCAGCACCGACCATCAACTGAACTCAGAGTACCTTAGTGCGGTTCGCAGACGCTTTCATCAATGGATTCTCGACACCTGTAACCGTCCTTACGATCGAGACTGGTTGAACTATCAGCAGGAAATTGGGCTACGGCATACACGAGCGAAAAAAAACCAGATTGATTGCATTCAGTCCGCTTCTTCCCACATCGGGCTACGGTACTTGATTACCTTCATCTATCCCATCACTGCAACTATCAAGCCCTTCCTGGCTAACAAAGGACATAGTGCTGAGGACGTTGAGAAGATGTATCAGGCTTGGTTCAAGTCGATCGTCGTTCAAGTCACACTCTGGAGCTATCCTTACGCCA
This sequence comes from Scytonema hankhaensis NUACC26, assembly GCF_045865695.1. Taxonomy (NCBI): domain Bacteria; kingdom Bacillati; phylum Cyanobacteriota; class Cyanophyceae; order Nostocales; family Scytonemataceae; genus Scytonema; species Scytonema hankhaensis. Next base: position 44,470 of record NZ_BAACAP010000185.1, on the reverse strand, counting down.
AAGAGGGAGATTTTTAAGCATTTCAAGAAGGTAATGGCGATCGCACTCAAATTAGAAACCCCTGGGGCAATCGGCTCATTTGAGCTAGAAGCGTGACGATCGCCTGCACCATAAGAATTTGACAAACTACCATAAGAATCTGAAAGAAGTTGAGCATTGAAACCTATTACACTTTAGAACGTAGTTGTTACTTTTTTCTACAAGGACTTAGACACAATGCGAAAACAACTTATTAATCTGCCACAACGCTATGATGGAAAACCGCACGGACTGTCCCATGCTGTTGTCGATACCGCATCGGGTGTTGTTTACATTTCTGGTCAAGTTGACTGGGACGCAAACCATCAAGTCTCATCCCATACCGTTGAGGGGCAACTCAAGAATGTGCTGACTAACCTAACCGTCGTCCTGGATGCAGCAGGAAGCTCAGTAGAGAATTTGCTCAACCTTCGCATCTATGTTCGGGGTGAACTTGGAGAATTTATGGGAACTATCGCACCAATTCTCGGGCAATTTCTAGCAGAATCGCGCCCCGCTCTTACTGGCATCGGTGTTGCCTCACTTGCTTCTCCAGAAATATTGGTTGAGATTGAGGCAACAGCAGCACTTAAGTGACTTACCGCTCGCTATCCATGTTAGAGCAATAGCATTCTTAACAAAAGAGAAATTATGAAATCTAGACAAAGCATTGTGATAGAGCGACTGCAAAAAGCACAGAACACCCATGACCTGGAAGCATTTTTAGCCTGCGCGTGCACCTAACTTTCAGGGCAATCATCCAGTTCATCCTGAATGGGGTATCCAGGGGGTTGAAGATGTCCGTAAGAATTGGTCTACCCGGTTCCACGACATCCCAGACTTTCACTCAAAGTTGCTCCATTCGGCAGTTGAAGGGGACACAGCTTGGGGTTCTTTCGCGAATACTTTTTAGTGACAGTGGTAGTTGATTAGAATTAGAACAAGCGTCGCTGGAGTTTATGCGGTGGGTGATACGTCCAGTCCCTATTCACAGATAACTTGGGCGGCTGCGAGTGGAGCGTCTTAAGCGATGGACGGTAAAAGCACAACCGCACGAATCTCTAGGATCGTCCCTTCAATACCCAACTCGGTTATACCGATGGCTGTCCAAGCAGGATTCCAATCGCCGAAAAACTTCTTTTTCTCTGTACTCACTAGCGACAAATATTCCCGCAAGCCGACATGATAGGTTGTGATATCGACAACATCTCGCGGGCTTGCGGGAATCGCCTTAACTATCTCTCCCAGATTAGCAAAGGCACGTGCGATCTGCGTTGCCACATCGTCACTCACGCTACCATCTTCTTCCACCCCAAGCTGACCGGAGATAAAGGCAAATCTACCAGATGCTGTTACGCCGGGAACGTAATCAAAAGCTTCATAAGTCGCTTTGTAATGAGCGGTTTTGATCCATTGCGGTTGCATGATTTCATATCCTTTTTTCATTAAACAATTTAAAGTGTATTGAGTTCCAATGCTTAACTGCTTTCAAATTCTTACGATAATTTGTCAGATTCTTATGGTATCTGCGAACTTGTTTCGGTGTTATTCCAGTGAGCGCTTAAACTGTTGTGTCAAATGACTTTGACTGGAGAAACCCACTTGTAAGGCAATGTCCGCGATTGTCAAATCTGTTTTCGACAGCAGCGTTTTTGGATTTATCACTCGTTCAAATTGCCGGAGTCATTCATATCAGCCCTACTTATTTTGCTAATTTGTTCAAACGTGCTACGGGTATTTCCCCTCATCAGTATGTGATTCGACAACGGGTAGAGCGGGCAAAATTGCTGCTCTTAAAGATAGATTTAATGATTGCAGACATTGCCTTATAAGTAGGGATCTCCAGCCAAAGCCATTTAAATCAGCACTTTAAACGCCTAACTAGTATGACACCAAAACAGGTTCGCCAAAACTACAAGAATCTGACAAATCCTTGTAAGAATCTGACAGAAGTCAAGCAATGGAACTCAATACACTTAAAATACACAGGAGCAATAGAGAAAGAAATGAGTGTTAACCCACAAGAAGAACAAAACAAAGCCATTATTCTCCAATTCTACAAAGTTTATAACCAAGGAAATTTGGAGCAAGCCAGGGAGATGATGTCTCCAAACATTGTTATTCATACAATGATGGGAACTGTTATTCTTGGTAGTGATGACTCTCTTGAGCAGATACAGGCAAGGTGCTCTATCTTCCCGGATATGGCTTGTTGGGTGGCATGCTAGTTCGATGTAGCTTTGGGAGGAAACTCCAAGAACTGAGGGGCGTGTCCGCCAATACGATCCCAAGTTGCCTTGGAGCCAACGAAAATGTGCATCTCGATCTGAACACCTGGATCTCCATCGACGCTTCCGAGGGTCACTCCGTGCATCTTGCCGTCGGCTGTACCACACAGCGTGGTTCCACAGGTTCGACAGAAGCACAAACCCCATCCCGGCATCGTCTCGTAGAAGGTGAGATTCTCATCACCGCTCTCGCCAGGAGAATGAACCGGGCGCAACTTCAGCGTAAGCAGAACTCGCCCCGCTAAATGCCTTTCTACAGCGAGAGCAGTGGCAGCTGCGCCCTGGCCTAAGGGGTGAATCAATCTGGTATCGAACTCGTCCACAGAAGCAACCGCCAGTCAAAGCCACGATCTCTCCCATTGCTGTTTTATACCGCCCAACTATCTATTATACGGAAAGTCTCCATATCATCTTTTTCTAAATCCTAGTATATCAAGTATTGTCGAGGGGTTACGTTTACTCCGGCTAGAGGGGTACAGATGGTTCTGAAGGAAAGGTAATGACGGGCGTTCAACTTAATCGTCATAGTTTAGTATTAAAGTGAAATTTATTAGGAGATCTAAATGCCTTACATCACTGTCGGTCAAGAAAACTCCGCAAACATTGATATCTATTACGAAGATCTTGGGGCGGGTCAACCTGTCGTACTCATTCACGGGTTTCCTCTGAATGGTCATTCTTGGGAAAAGCAGGTATTAGCTCTGCTGAACGAGGGATATCGAGTCATTACTTACGACCGCCGAGGATTTGGTGCTTCCAGCCAACCATCGTTTGGCTATGACTACGACACTTTTGCGGCAGATCTAAACGCGCTCATGACCAAACTCGATCTGCGGGATGCGGTGCTAGTCGGCTTCTCGATGGGAACGGGTGAGGTAACGCGCTACCTTGGCAAATACGGCTCAGAGCGTGTGAGTAAAGCAGTGCTGATGGCTCCAGTACCTCCTTTCCTACTGAAGACAGATGACAATCCCGAAGGCGTTGACCAAAGTGTCTTCGATGGCATTATGAAAGCAATCGTTGAAGACCGCCCAGCTTATTTTTCTGCATTTTTTAGAGACTTCTTTAACGTCGATGTGCTGCTTGGCGATCGTATCAGTAATGATGCTATCCAGATGAGTTGGAATGTTGCAGCAGGAGCTTCTGCGAAGGGGACTCTTGACTGCGTACCATCGTGGCTTACTGACTTCCGTAATGATTTGCCACATATTGACGTGCCAACCCTAATCATTCATGGCGATGCCGATCGCATTTTACCATTACAATCAACTGCAGCAAGACTACCAAAGCTCATTAAAAACAGCCAGCTTGCGATAATCCCTGGTGGACCGCACGCCATTAACTGGACTCACGCCGATCTGGTCAATCCAGTGCTGCTGGACTTCCTTCAACAGAAAAATTAATCGGTATAAGGAAACTTCGATAAAAATATAGTCTAATATAATCAGATAACGTCATTTATTTGAGGCTGATAAATTATCTGATTATACAAAATATCTAGGGGTATCGTACCAAACGGCATGGAGACAATTTAAAAAAGGTGCATTACCTCACAAAGCTTACCAACTTAAATCAGGAACGGTAATTGTAGACTTCGATCCAACTCAAGGAAATTCAGTACTGAGAATGACAAAAAGAGCAGTAATTTATGCGCGTGTTTCCAGTGCTGAAAATAAAACTAACCTAGATTCACAAGCAGAGAGATTGACTCAATACGCATTTATTAGTAGCTCACCAGATTACTAAACTGGTAATAGGTCACAATCGAGATTGGAAGCGTAATTGCAATATTGGTAGAGCCAACAACCAGCAATTTATTCAAATCCCTCACGGTCAATTAATTGATCTGCTCACCTACAAGCTAGCAAGAGTCGGGATAGAAGTAATTGTTCGAGAGGAGAGCTACACTAGCCGCGCCAGCTTCTTAGATGGTGATTTTATTCCCACTTATGGGAGCAAACCAGTAGATTGGCAACCATCGGGTAAGCGCATCCATCGTGGCTTATATAGATCCAAATCTGGTAGATTAATCAATGCCGATGTTCAGGCTAGTTTAAATATCCTAATTAAAGAATTCCCCAATGCCTTCGGGACAGGGGATAGGGAGGTCTTAGTTGACCCAATTCGGGTAAATTTAGGTGGTTTTAAAGCCCCAAGCTTGACCCCATTCTAAATGCCTTAAAGGTTCCGCGAACGCAGTAGCAGTTATCTGTTATAGAAAGCAACGTCTGCCTATATTTGACTATACGGAACTGAACTATTCCAATTAAACGAGAAGGAGAAACATGATACTTCAGGGTAAAGTGGCTTTAGTCACAGGAGGCACAGTGGGAATTGGTAGAGCAACTGCCATCGCCTTTGGGGCAGCCGGAGCAAAAGTGGTGTTCTCAGGCAGGCGCGATGCAGAAGGAGAAGTAACCGCCAAATTGATTCGCGAAACTGGTGCTGAATGCTTATATGTCCATTCAGATGTAAGCAGTGAAGCAGAGGTCAAAGCGCTCGTTCACAAGACGATCGAGACCTTTGGACGACTCGACTGTGCCTTCAATAATGCAGGTATCGATTCACCTGAAAAACCCCTGCACTCTCAATCGATAGAGGACTTTGATAAACTCATGGCGATTAACGTGCGGGGACTGTTTTTGTGCATGAAATATGAAATTGAGCAAATGCTGTCTCAAGGATCTGGAGCGATCGTCAATAACTCCTCAATAGCAGGTTTAGTTGCGTTTCCAGGAAACTCTCCTTACAACGCGAGTAAATATGCCGTCATGGGGCTAACGCGATCGGCAGCGCTGGACTATGCGAAGCAGGGCATTCGGATTAATGCGGTGAATCCTGGATTTACTAGGACTGAGATGATCGATCGCACTCTTAACAAACTGGGTAGCACGGTCGATGATTTAGCATCTATGGTACCAATGGGGCGCATCGGTCAGGCAGAAGAAATCGCTCAAGCGGTTGTTTTTCTCTGCTCTGATGCTGCTAGCTACATCACTGGACAACCCTTAGTTATAGATGGCGGATATACAGTGAGTTGATTGGGCAATCATCAGCAACGCCTGCACATCTGCTGCAACAGGCTGGTTATGCCGCTTGCGCCAAAAACTCAATGAGCAATTGATTGACCTCTGTGGGGCGTTCCTGCTGAATCCAATGTCCGGTATTTGGCAGCAATACCTTTTTTCTCAAGTTCGGCACTGTTTTTTCTAGCTGGTCAATGAGATCTCGATTTAACATCACGGCTGTATCGAACTCTCCCCCAATAAATAAAGCAGGTTGTTGGAGCTTCGCACCACTCAAAAAGTACGTGAGTTCCCAATCCCTGTCAAAGTTTCGATATCGAGCCAACCCGCCTCTAAATCCGGTGCGCTCAAACTCCTGGGTAAGAAAATCAAGGTCTTGCTCGCTCAACCAACTTGGAAGTTGCTCCGGTTCGGTTACACTATCTAGAAGTTTTTCTGATTTGTCAAATAGAAACCGCCACCTTTTTTCGGGAGGTGCGTCCCCAGATGCGGAATAGAGTATCATCCGAAGAGATTTACGAACGTTGGCTTCTAGTTCTGCCTCTGCTAAACCTTGTTCCTGAAAATACAACATATACAACTGTTTCTCGCCCGCCATCCGTTTTAATATTTCCGTTGGAGGTTCACTGTCCCAAGTTCTAGCGCGATAAGGGACACTCAGCAAGCCGATCGCTTTAAACAAATCTGGACGTAACAACGCACAATGCCAAGCCAAAGGTGCGCCTTGGTCGTGTCCAATGATGACAGCTTGTTCTCGACCGAGAACATGAACCAGCCCAACGATATCGCTAGTTAGCTGAAGAATGTTGTATGCTTCAACTGACTTTGGCTGGTCGGTTTGTCCGTAACCCCGTAGATCTGGCGCAACAACGTGAAATCCAGCTTCCGCGATCGCTACAATCTGATGTCGCCAAGAGTACCAGCATTCTGGAAACCCATGACACAGAATTACAAGATTTCCTCCACCTTGCTCAGCAATATGCATTTTGATGCCATTCGTCTCAATCCAGCGATGATTTATTGCTTCCATCATTCCTCCTGTTCGATTACGAGTCTATTGGCTGGAGGTTCGGTACAACCAGTCGAACGAATGTTGCGATCGCTTCGGCGCAAGCTGTACCCAGCTTATCGCTCCACCTTATCTCACAGACAATGTTAACGATTTTTTGAGGATTATTAAACTTGAATGAATATTGAATGTCCTTTTCTTACTTGGGGAGCATTTTAGCTCATAATTGTAAAAGTAAATATTCACACAAATTTTATGATAAAGGCAGAAGTTCTTGAAGCACTTAAACAGATGACAACCGAAGAGGTCTAGAAATTATCGATGGGGTATCACAATTGATTCGAGCAGAATTAGCAGCCAAGTTTACACCTCCAGCCGAGCGGCATTTGAGCCTAGCGGTAGCATCTGAAGTTATGCGTTCGTATTATGAGCAAGGAAGCGAACTAACAGTGTTTACAGACTCCAATACTGAAGACTTCTATGAGTACGAAGATTATGCATAGAGGTCAAATTTGGCTTTATAACTCCGACCCAACTATTGGAGATGAAATTGGTAAAACTCGCCCAGCAATCATTGTAAATAATGATGAAATTGGTACTCTACGACTCAAGATTGTTGTGCCAATTACTAGTTGGAATGATGCTTTTTCAGGAGTTGTGTGGATGGTGAAAATAGAACTTAGTGCTGAGAATAGTTTAGATATTGAATAATTTACTTCTTACTCTTGTGGGATGGGCGTCCTCGCCTGTCCTCTATCTAGTGCAGGCTAGAAGCCCGCATTACAACAGATATTGAATAATTTATTAGTGCAGGCTAGAAGCCCGCACCACAAGAGATATTGATACCTTTAATTTATGTGAAGAGAATCCTCCTACTCCCACAAGCGCCGACCAGAAGACCCATTTAATTTACTATGAGTATCTTTTAACAAAGCAGGAATATCTAAATTTTCCGGACACCTGGGTAAACAATCACCACATTCCGTACAGCGATTAGCTTTCATTCCAGGAAACCAATGACCTGCATTTTCAAACATTCGATAGCGGTATTGTCCGAAATCCGTCATATTATACGCTGTGGCGAGATTGCGTAACCGAAGCACTTCTGGTATATTGATTTTCTCAGGGCAAGGCAAGCATTCATAACATTGGCTGCATCTATCTGTTCCCAAAGCAGATTTTTGGTACTCTTCTAAGCGTTGAAAAGTATCTATTTCTTCTTGTGTTAGCAGTCCATCGCGATCGCTAAAGAGCAATGGTTCCTCTAATTCTTTAGAGTTTGCGGGACCGACGCTGAGGGTGGTAATTCGGGTGTCGCTTAGCAAAAATCTGTAGTTCAACTCCAACGGCGAAAAGGGATAACACAAATCTTTTAAGGTTTGGGATGGCGTATACAAGCGCCCGCCCTTATCAGCAGGAGAGATAATAAATATCCCCATGTCCTTTTCATATGCTTTCTCAATAGCTAGAGCATTGCGTTGGAAAAAGTAGTAATAATGCAGATTGACAAAATCAAAAAATTCTGTCGCTATCGCATCTAAAATAATCTCCAAGGGTGCGTGAGTGGAAAAACCAACGTGTCGCACTCTACCGTCTGCCTTAGCTTCCTCCACTGCCTTCATGCATCCACCTTTGGTTTTTACCCAATCGAGATGTTCCCTGGCGTTCAAGCCATGAATCCCCAGGCAATCGAGATAGTCAATATTTAATTTGTCTAAAGATTCATCGATACACCGACGCATTGTATCGGCATCTTTCGTAGGTGGGATTTTTGTAGTGATGTAAACCTGAGAACGAGGAACTGGCAAACCAAGAGCGATTGCACTCCCAAGGTAGTCTTCACTCTTACCATAACCTCTAGCAGTCTCTAAATGATTTATCCCCAAGGCTATAGCTTTTTGGATAGTTTGCCATGCGTTTTCAGCCGTAGATAAGTAGCGCATTGTCCCTAGAGAAAAGACAGACAAGCACAGATTGGTTTTGCCAAAGCGTCGGTATTTCATTGTCATAATTTTAGATTTTAGATTTCAGACAGGATACTGAGGACTAGCAAGTAATTGTGCTCAATAGACAACCCAATCCAAAATCCAAAATCAAGAATTTAAAATCGTTAGCTACCGCCATCACCAAACCGTTTAATCAGATCCTCCGGTCGAAGATTGGAGACGAATTCTCGAAACGCTTGTTGTTCGGCTTCATCAGCATCTCTATCTACAGGAATGGAAGCATCAGCGATGACTTCTTCCATAACCCAAATCGGAGTATTTGTACGTAAAGCGATCGCGATCGCATCACTTGGTCGTGCGTCAATTTCCTTTTTCACCTCACCTTGTTTGAGAATGAGTGCTGCATAGAATGTATCTTTTTGCAACGAATGGATAATAACGCGCTCCAAAGTCATGTTCCATGTCTCTAAAATATTCACAATTAGGTCATGGGTTAAGGGTCTTGGAGGCTTTTGATTCTCCAGTGCGCCCATAATTGCTCTTGCTTGCTCCTGACCGATATAAATTGGTAGAGCGCGGCGATCTGAAGAATCCTTCAGAAGTACAATTGGGCTACGAGTTATGGCATCTAATGCTATGCCAGCGACTTTCATTTCAATCATTGGCTAAGCCTCTAAAATCCTTGCGTGTGAGAGAGCTATGTAACAAATCGTACTTTTGTTTGGACAATAATGGGACAAATTTAAACATAACAGTTTATTCTCTATAATTGCTTCTATTAAACTCCTTTTAGGAGTGCGATCGACAGCGTAAGACGATTAGGTCTAGATCGACTATAATCTACTTTCCCAAGTATGCCTTGTGATGAATATTAATGTCTTGATAACCTGACACCATTTTTTGTTTGAAATGATACACATGAGTTCTCAATTTTTGTGAGAATTACCAGATGATTTCAGCCAAAAACTTACCTTAAATAGAATTAATTTAGCAAAACAGCCGTGTTTACAGGATTAATCCAGTCGTTAGGAACAATAAAACCCCTAGGGGAGCATTTTTGGCAGATTACTTGTGCCACACACTCATCTAATGCCATTATGCAAGATTTAGAGCTTGGTGACAGTATTGCAGTAGACGGCATCTGTCTAACAGTAGAAAAAATTCTCAAAGATGGATTTATTGTCACTGCTTCACCAGAAACTCTACGCCGCACCACTTTAGGACAAGAGGAAACACAACAGAGGTACGTCAACTTAGAAGCCTCATTACGAGTGGGAAGCAAGGTAGGCGGTCATTTTGTGATGGGACACGTAGACGGAATGGGTCAACTGTTATCCGTCGAACAAACAGCAACTTCTTGGGAAATGACATTAACTGCACCAAAAGCGATCGCTCGATATATCGTTCCTAAAGGCAGCATAGCAGTAAATGGCATTAGCCTCACCGTTGCCGATTATCAACCAGAAACAATGCGATTCACAGTCGCCGTCATTCCCGTAACTTATGCCGAAACCAATCTCCAATACTTAAACCCAGGCAGTTGGGTCAATTTAGAAGGGGATATCTTGGGCAAATACGTCGAAAAATTCATTTCCGTAGGCGATCGAGACGCAAAACCAACCACATCTCTTGAATTTGACGGCATTACGCCCTCATTTCTAGCAGAACATGGGTATTTGTAATTATGAATTATGAATGCTGAATTATGAATGTTAAAATTTCCAATTCATAATTCATAATTCATAATTCATAATTTTTAGCTCCCAGGTTGTCCAGTAACTTGAGCAGTCTGTAAAGATTGAACTAACAGACCCAGGGCGTACTCTAATTGAGTACCTGGGTCAGTTGCAACCCATCCTTGGGGTGTCAGTTGACGCACCTCAAAATGTAAGTGAGGACCTGTAGAGTTACCAGTACTGCCAACTCGTCCGATTACAGTTCCCTGTTCCACTTGTTGACCGGGTTGAACGAGAATTTGTGACATATGACCGTATAAAGTTTGTTGGGCGTTGTTGTGGTTGAGTACAACTGTTAAACCATAACCACCCATGTAGTCAGCAATCTCTACCAAACCCGATTGTGCTGCTATTACAGGCGTTCCCATCGCCGCACCTAGGTCTGTCCCAGCATGAAAACGACGATCGCCTGTAATGGGGTGAGTTCGCCAACCAAACAAAGAAGTAATTGGGGCGGGGATAGAAAGAGGGAACATCAATCCCGAACCGTTATAGGGAACTCGACCAGCATACATACCACCGTAAGCAATTTGTGGCAATGTTGTTGCTAGTGGAATGTCATAAGCTACCGTGCTTTCGCGAGGAGCAACATTTTCTGCAGTTACGGGTGGCAGCAAAGTACCACCGTTTGGAGCAATAGGGGTAGAACTGACCGTCGTGCTAGGAGTGAAATCGTTAGGGATAAAACGATTGCGTCGAATAGTGCTTTGCGGCACGCTCTCCGAAGCCATTCTAGAAGAATTACGTAAAAAATTGTTGGTTACTACACCAGAAGTCACTCTGGGTAGGTTGCGTACAAAAGAGCGGTTTGCCCTAGTTGTACTGCGCTGAAGGGGAGGGACTGTGGCTAAAGTTGCTCTTTGACTTCTTCTCAGCCAACTTGGTGTCGAGGTACGCTTTTGTAAAGCGTTGGCAACAGAGTCTCGACTTGTAGAACGTTCCGTTATCACCACAGAATTTGGTGCTTCATATTTTTCTGTAGCTTCAGCGCTGTAATTAGTGGGGTCAATATAAGTATTGTTGTAATCCTTACTAGTAGATTGAACTTCAGGCGCAGAGGAATAACTTTGCCGTGAAACCTCTTGTTGGGTTTTTTCGTCTCCTGCAACAGATACCCTCGACCGAGAAGTTTCTACTTGAGGTTTTTCTTCTCTGGTAATAGCAGGAGCAATCCGTGGAGTCCTTAACCTTGTCCTGAGTCTTCTAGCAGTTGCTGTAGGTACAGAAATCTCTACCTCAGGTCTTGACCTTCTCACAGAGACTACAGGTTCGGAAACTTTTTCACGTCTGGATTGTCTGATAACAACTACAGGGTTAGAAGATTTGGATCGAGATAATCTTTGTCTTAATCTAGCTCTACGTCGAGAAAATTCCGGTTGGTCTCTAGATGTTTCTGGTGCAGGCGCACTTGAATTTTGTCCGGATGTACTTCTTTGAACTGGATTTGGTGCTGTTTGTGGTGTTTCAATAGTGGGAACAAGATTATCCACGGTGGAATCAGTTTGGGCAAAAACCAAACCGCCACTGCTCAGCAATCCAAGGCTACCCAGTAAGCTAAGGCTTTGTGCGGGAAGTGTGGACGCAAAACGTTTTTTCGATAAGCGTCGTTGTTCCGGTTTATTCCGAGGATCTAGGGCAGATTTATTGCGCTGCGTCATTGTGTTCTTTGGAATTGTGTGGTTGAGGTTAAGGGGTAGGGAGTAGGGGATAGGGAGTAGGGGGTAGGGGGTAGAACAACTAACCACTAACCACTAACTACTAACTACTAACCATTAGCGGTGTAACCCAAACTGATTGTACCGGGCTGGAAGTAAATTTCTCGTGGTTGTACTGTTACAAATTCACATGTTTCCATGCATACCCGAAGAGCACCCTCATGTGTTACGCCTACTATAGTGCCTGCAATATCATTATGGTGTATGCGATCGCCCACATTGATCAGTAACTCTAGATAGCGCGATATTAATATATTGGCTCCTTCTGCCAACAAACACTGTATCCCAGATTCTATTCCAAAAAGAACAGTAGCAGCGAGAATTTCTAGAGAAGGAATTGATTTAGAATCATTCAACGCCTGCCAAGTTTTTAAATTGATGCCAGTTTCGGGGACTGGGTTTGCCCAATTTATGCCAACTCCAATGATGGCTTGCTCGATTTGTCCTTGTTTTACTTTCGTTTCCGTTAAAATACCACCTAGCTTGCGACGGTTTAAAACTAAATCGTTAGGCCATTTGATACTCGTTGGAATACCACTTTCTTGCAATTGTTTAGCAATTCCCCAAGCCGTTGCCAAAGTCAGTTGGTAACCATTTGTTACATCTAGCTTGGGTGCAATCGCAACTGAAAGATACAATCCTCCATCATTAGAGATCCACTGGCGACCCCATTGACCCTTACCTGCTGTTTGCTGAGTAGCAATAACCGTGCATCCCGGTTCAGCCCCTTGATTGAGCAAATTCCACAAGATTTGATTAGTAGAAGATACTTTATCAAAAAGATGTATTGAAAACGGTAAGTTTGCGCCTTCGCGCCCTACTTGAAGAGCAATTTCTAATTTTTGTTTATCCATATGGTCAGGTGGTCACTGGTCAGGTGGTCACTGGTCACTGGTCACTGTTACCATAGACTGAGTGATTTCTTTCTAGGTATAGTTAACAATGCACGCTTGGCACTGGCACACATGGGAAGATCTACCATACCTGACTTGTAGTTTATTAGAACCTTGGTATCACGGCTTTTTTACCAAGCAGTTTTCACCTAGTTCCCCTTTTGAAATCACAAAGGCATTGCACCCAGAAGCATCGGTTTACCGCTTAAAACAGGTACACGGTAACGCGGTTTTCTCACCAGCAGAAATCGAAGATTGGTTGACAAAGTTCGTCAATGAAGGTGAGGACGATTCTGCTTTTGCATCAGGAGACGGTTTAATTAGTACTGAGCCTTTACAAGCTGTATGGGTAGCTACGGCGGACTGTACGCCTGTACTAATTGCTGATGAGAAGACACGACAGGTTGCAGCAGTTCACGCGGGTTGGCGCGGGACTGCGCTCAAGATAGTACCGCAAGCCATTAGTCGATTACAAGCACAAGGTAGTAAATTAGAAAATTTACGAATTGCCATGGGACCTGCAATCTCAGGAGAAGTATACCAAGTTTCCCAACAAGTGGCAGCAGAAGTAGGAGCTAGTATTGTACCATATAATGACGAAAAAGCAATTTTAGATGCACTGGAAAATATACCGCTATCTCCCTTACTTCCCGATCCCGAACCAGCGCGAGTGCGATTGGATGTACGGCGAGTTAATACTTTACAGATGGAAGCATTAGGCATTAGTTTGGAACAGATTGCGATCGCACCTTATTGCACTTACCAAACTCCAGAGTATTTCTTTTCTTACCGCCGAGAACACCAGAAAAAAGTTCAGTGGTCGGGAATAGTCAGTAAGTAATTGGACTAAAATCAATATACGATCTTGATAGACCGTAACTTATCTTGAATGGTGGGCAATGCCCACCCTACTAACAACTAACAACTAACAACTAACAACTAACAAATCCTACTGTTTCTGATAATCTTTAGGTGTCATCCCTGTTATTTTACGAAAATGCTTAGTCAAATGACTTTGATTAGCAAAACCGCACGTTAGAGCGATATCACAAATTGCCATTTTCCCGCTTCGTAACAAATGCTTTGCTTGTTCCACTCTTTGCTGAAGTACATATTGATAAGGAGTGATACCTAAAGAATTTTTGAAGAGTTGACAAAAGTAGTACTGACTAATACCGGCTAATCCTGCTAACTCAGCTAATTTGATGTCTGAATTTAGATGGCTGTGGATGTGCTCGATAACTTGACGTAACTTATACTTTGGCAATCCATCCGAATATTTGACTATTTGAGTTTTTTTGACACAATATTTTTTGAGAAGATGAACCACTAACATTGTTCTTAGTTGTTCGACATACAAACTATCTCCACTCGTTTTTAACTCTAGTTCATCTTTAAGAGATAAAAGTATACCGAGAATAAGTGGATCTTGCTGTGTGGCAAAGTGAGGAATCAATTCAATATCATCTGATGCAGAGACTTCCAAACCCAATCTTTTTAGAAGTAGGGGGTCAACTGACACAAACATAAATTGAATTTCTTCTTCCCAGGAACAACGGTGAAGTATATCAACTGGAATAATAGCGATGGTTCCTGTTGTTTGTTTCTCACTTTGTCTCTTTCCATCAAACCATCTTTCTGATGAGATGTTATCTAAGGCAACACTAATAGTATGCATTGTCAGACAATGCTCAAATGTATCGTTACTAGGTTGATGATGGTGCTCAAAATATATCCCATCCCATCCTGAATAATAACTGGCGATTGAAGGCGGGTTAGAAAAGATTTTCTCTGTGGCTCTTTCCTGATTAAAGTCAACAAGCAAAGGCTTTTCCTGTTTTAATTGCTGGCTGTTGCTCATGGTTAAGCTAGTTAAAACTATCGTTGGAGGGTAGGAGAAGTGGAGGACAACTATGTGGTAGAAGAAGCCAACTAAACTATAAAGTCTGGAGTATGAAGTATGTAGTCAGCTCCATAACCCAATTGAACGTCCGGAAACTAAGGATGCTTCCGTTTGATTCATTTGTACAAACAAATTTTGTTATAAATTTCGGATGAGAAGCTAGAAATGCTTCCGTTTGATTTATTTGTACAAATAAATCTTGTTGCATTGGGCATAATAAAGGGTTTTGTACAAAAATTGCAATGATTTAAATCAAGCTGCTGACGATCGCTGTAGTGTAATTTGCAGGCGGGTACGTGCGATTTTACCTTCCCGTTCCAAGCGAGCTAATGCTCGTGATAGAGTTTCGGGTGTCAGCCCTAAATCGGCTGCAATTTCTTTAAGAGGGCGGTCAACATTGACAACGCTTTCGGAGTTGGACTGTGCTAGATAACGTAGATATCGTAACAATCGTTCGTGAGCAGCTCGAATATCTCGCAGTTCGATGCGTAATTTCAAATCTTGGATCTTCTGTACGAGCATTGCCATGAAATCTTCTGCTAACTCAGGATTGGCACGTATTGCTGATAGTAACGGCTCTTTAGGATATCTGATAACTCGCGAAGGCACTTCAGCGACTGCGCTACAGGGGTAAGTTTCAGAAAATAGCGCAATTTCACCCAAACTATTGCCTTGTTCCGCAACTTGGAAAGTTACGACTTTATCGTCGTTTGTATAGCGAACGAGTTTGATACGTCCCGTTTCTACAATAAAAAAAGACGATGCTGGGTCTCCTTGTTGAAATAGAGTTTCCCCTGTTGATAAGTCATGATGCACTACAGCATTACGTAATTCTTCTGGCAAACTATTTAATGTCAATAGATCCATACAAGCTCCTCAAGAATTTGCTGTTTGGGATTTTTCAAGTCGAAGGACGATTTACAGAATACTTAGCCAACTAAATAAAATCTCAAAAAATAATACTAAGTTGAAAAAAGAATGTGACCGCTTGTAGTCTGAATTATGGCTAAAACAGAGCTTTCTCAATCCAAAATCTAAAATCCAAAATTGTATAACTTTTAACTCAAGTTGTTGCGAACCTGCAAAAGCAAACGTCGTAACAACAATTGCTCTTCTAGGGTTAAATTAGCCAAAATGCGCTTTTCTAGAAGATTCCAAGCATGAGAAATTGGTTTTTGGAGCGCTCGCCCCGCATCAGTTAGGTAAATTCGGCAAATTCGTGCATCTTCTTCATCCTTGCGTCGTTGCAATAAACCAACCTTTTCCATACGGTTCAGCATTTTTGTGAGCGTTGGGGCTTCCACCTGCATCTTAAAAGCCAAGTCAGATTGAATTAACCCATCGTTCTCCCACAAATGCATTAGTAAAATTTCTTGCCCTGCATGCAACCCCATGTCACCCAAAACTTTACAAGCTTCATTGCGGTGAGCTTTAAAAACTTGTACCATTAAGTAGCCAATAGTGTCCTGCATTGGTTTTTCAGCCATAGCAAAGAGGATATTTAGCCAGCTAAGTAAACTTTAAATTTTTTGCCTCTCAATTGCAAGTTACGGTTAGTGTTGAAAACCGTACAAAAATGTTTTCGATACATTGCGAACGGTATTTTTATTATAAGAAAACAGTCATAAAAAGACCGAAAAAGTCGTAAAAAGTCTGTTTATTTAAGCATTTGTCAAAAAAAAGCTTTACATGGCATAACCTTAAGCGGTAATTTTTCTTGTAATTGTTTTCTTTGGTAAGTTTTGAGATCCCCAACTTTTTCAAGGATACAACTGGTCAATCGAGGGTGACACCCCTGACTCGATCGTCTCTCGTTCCCAGGCTGAGCCTGGGAACGAGGTGGGACGAGGTGGGCGGTCTGACCTATCATTCGCCAACAGTATCCGCAGAAGTTGTCGGGGATCTAGCAGCTCCTCACAATTAATGACACAGACTGCTAATGACTATCAAACCGTTCATAATATGAAAAATATTTGTAAAACTTTGACAGGCGCGATCGCTTGCTCGTACTTAGTACTTTCCCACAATGCCGGACTAGCCCAGACAACTCAAACCCAAAATATTTCTGAATCCGAACCAGTTCGCAACACTTCTGAACCGATAGCAAAACCTATCGCTCAGATAGAGCCAGTTCTCAGCCAACTACCCCAACAGGGAGAACCCCGACCATCTGGTGCTCCCAATCTGGGCGATCGCGTGAACTCTGTAAGCCAACTAAGAGACGTACAACCAACCGATTGGGCTTTTCAAGCGCTCCAATCTTTAGTTGAACGTTATGGAGTCATTGCAGGCTACCCTGATGGAACATTCCGGGGAAACCGTGCTATAACACGTTATGAATTTGCTGCTGGTTTGAATGCTGCTTTAACAAGGATTGACGAGTTGCTTGCAGCAAGTACAGCAGATTTAGTTTCTCGCGAAGACTTAGCAACTTTGCAAAGACTACAACAAGAGTTTGCCTCAGAATTAGCAACATTGCGAGGACGAGTCGATGCTTTGGAAGCAAAGACGGCGGAACTAGAAGCAAATCAATTCTCCACAACTACAAAACTACTCGGTCAAATCATCATAGGAGCGAACGCGGGTGGATTTAATGGAGAACGAATAATCGATCCTACAGGTCAAGTCTTGGCTACTGACAATCCAAATCCCACAATATTATATCGAGCCAGTATAGATCTCAATACAAGTTTCTTTGGTAATGACTCGTTACTCATTCGTATGGACGCAGGTAGCGGTACAACTATCAACACGGGTAGCGGTCTAGTTAGAGGCATTGATGATGCTGCAGGATTTTTAGAGCCAACTTTTGGTAGCGTTTTAGACTATTCTGTTGAACCACCTACTAACGCTGACATTGAGATTTCACGGGTAGTTTACACTTTTCAAGCATTCAAAGACTTGAGAGTTTCTATTGGACCTGATATTCGCACAACTGACTATGTTGACCGCAACAGCTATGCTTACCTGAGTTTCCGCGACTTTAGCACTCAAGCATTCACAAACAATTATCTTCTTTTCCCTGTTAGCGGTCCATCATCAGGTGCAGCAATTGATTGGAAACCCGGTGGAGGAGCATTCTCAGTAAGGGCTTTGTATGCAGCAGCAGGAGCAACCCAACCAGGTGATTTGAGTATACAAAATGCTGGTGATGTTCTCAGAGGAACTGCAACATTTATTCCCCTACTGTATCCCGTAAATCCCAATCGGAACTTTGGTGAAGCAGGCATATTTGGTGACACATATCAAGGTACAGTTGAACTAGAATACGCTCCTTCAAGACAATTTGCTTTACGCCTTCAGTATAGTGGTGGTAAAGTCTTGGATAACCGCTACGACGTATTTGGAGCTAATTTCGAGTTAACACTTTCATCAAAATTCGCTATATTCGGTCGTTATGGCTATGGAAACTACGACAACACCGCCGTTGGCGACATCAAACCCAACTATTGGATGGCAGGAGTTGCTTTTCCAGACTTGTTTACTAGAGGTGCTTTAGCTGGTATCGCTGCAGGACAACCCTTCATTGCTAATGAGATTGGTGATTCCACTCAAACCAACTTTGAAGCATTTTATAACTTTCCTATAAGTTACAACATCCAAGTTACACCTTTGATTCAAGTGATTACCAATCCCTCTAACCAAGAGTCCAACGGTACGATCGTCACGGGAACATTGCGAACAGTTCTTTCTTTTTGAAGATACGATTTGGCTTGCAAGTGCATAAACACAACCAACTTGCTCCTATGTATAGTCAGACCTTCTGGTCATAACCACAATTTGGTAGCCCCCCTATGCAAAATGAGGGGGTTTTTTATTTTGTCCTATGCACTTGCTTATTCATACTCGTTATGAGTACAATATATTTAAACGAACTCATTATGAGTACGAGTTATCTAAATTGCTCTGACATAGGCAATTTGTAAGTTAACGATAAGAGGAGAAATGCAATGGACTTATCCAACTCTAACACCGCAAAGAATTTAGCCGACGCTTTTGCTGGAGAATCAATGGCGAATCGCAAGTATCTGTTCTTTGCAGAAGTTACCCGTCACTTAGGAATGACGGAATTGTCAAAACTGTTTAGAGAAACTGCCAATCAAGAGACAGAACACGCTTTTGCTCACTTCAGGCTAATGCATCCAGAGTTGGTAGTGAACGATATTGCTTCCTTAAGCCAAGAGGAAAAGAAAGCGATCGCCACCCGTTGTTTGGAACTAGCAATTGAAGGTGAAACTTACGAATACACAATTATGTATCCCGGCTTTACCGAAGTAGCACGTGCAGATCGGGATGAGAAAGCTGTAGTAGAATTTGAAGCGCAGCAAGTGGAGTCTCGCGAACACGCTCAAATATTCCGTAAAGCAGCACACAACTTTGGATTACTGACACCCATCGAACACCATCATGCTCGTCAATATGCAGAAGCATTACAATCTTTAGATGGAGTTGCACCCGTACAGAAAGCAAAGAGTGGCGATCCGGCTACCCAGAAATGGATTTGTCGTCAATGTTCAATGATTTATGACCCTGTAGTTGGCGATCCTGATTCCGGAATTGCACCTGGGACACCCTTTGAGGCGATCGCTGATGATTGGTACTGTCCAATTTGTGGCGCTACAAAGAAAACTTTTGTTCCTTATGAAGAAGCTGTTGCAGCTTAAGCTTTAGGGAGCAGCGATACATCAATTATCCCCAATTGTAGTGCGGGCATCTTGCCCGCCATTAATTATGAAGACAAACTGTGGTGCGGGCATCTTGCCCGCCATTAATTATGAGGACAAACTGTGGTGCGGGCATCTTGCCCGCCATTAATTATGAAGACAAACTGTGGTGCGGGCATCTTGCCCGCTACTAAATTATGAGGACAGGCGAGGACGCCCATGCCACAGCCCATGCCACAGCTCATCCCACAGCCCATGCCACAGCTCATCCCACAGCTCATCCCACAGTTCATCCCAGAAGATGGATGATTTGTTTCTCGGAAATCCTCTATACCATGAAGAAGTACGAACTTCTAAATTTCTACTGCCGAGCTTCAGTACATGGACTGGAAAGAAATATCTGGTAACTGGGTTCTCATTCCACGAAATCCCATTGGTATCGTTCATTTTCTCGGAGGTGCATTTGTCGCGACAGCACCTCAAATTACCTATCGCTGGTTACTAGAACAACTGGCAACTAAAGGCTATGCTGTTATTGCTACGCCGTTCGTTAATACTTTAGATCATTATGCGATCGCAAAGTCCGTACTGCTAAATTTTGAACGCGCCTTAGAACGCTTACAAGATTCGTCAGCGATTCGCAAGCGCTACCTTCCCATTTATGGGATCGGACATAGCATGGGGTGTAAGCTCCACTTGCTAATTGGCAGCCTCTTTCCTGTAGAACGTGCTGGTAATATCTTGATATCCTATAACAACTATGCCGCAAGAGATGCCATTCCCCTAGTCGAACAGTTTAACCTAGCTGCTGCTGTTGAGTTTACTCCTTCGCCTCTAGAAACGAACCAACTCGTACAAGAGCGATATGTAATCCGTCGAAACCTGCTAATAAAATTTAGCAACGACACCCTCGACCAATCAGCTGCTTTAACCGAACTCTTAAAACAGCGCTTTTCCGATATGGTGACAGTACAAACACTCTTAGGAACTCATACAACCCCTTTGGGGCAAGATATTAAATGGCAAACCGGAGAATCGTTTTCGCCTTTTGATGCCTTGGGACAGTGGTTCCGGCAAGAAGTATACCGTGACCTTCAGGAGTTGCAACGTACTGTCCTATTGTGGCTAAATCCCCTATCACCTCCATAAACAGTAACCAGTGACCAGTGACTAATGACCGATGACTAATGACTAATGTATTTGAAATTTTAGTAGTTGATGATGACCCTGCCGTACAAATACTTCTGAAAAGAATGCTAGAAAGACAGGGTTACAGGGTGATGGTAGCCAACGATGGAGAGGAAGGAATTGCCAAGGCAGTTTCTTGCTGTCCTGCACTTATTATTTGTGATTGGATAATGCCCGG
This sequence comes from Scytonema hankhaensis NUACC26, assembly GCF_045865695.1. Lineage (NCBI taxonomy): Bacteria > Bacillati > Cyanobacteriota > Cyanophyceae > Nostocales > Scytonemataceae > Scytonema > Scytonema hankhaensis. The sequence continues at coordinate 23,906 of NZ_BAACAP010000185.1, read as the reverse complement.
TTTAAACGGAATCGAGGTTTGTAAACAAGTTAAGGCAAATCCCAAATTATCCACCACCTTTTTTATCCTACTAACATCTTTAGATTCAGTGGCTGACCGCGTTAAGGGCTTAGATGCAGGGGCTGACGACTTTATCACAAAACCTATCGAACAAAATGAATTACAAGCGCGAGTTAGAGCAGGATTGCGCTTGCATCAAGCTAGCCGGGATTTACAAATTCAAAAGCAAATTCTGGAGTCAGAGTTATCAGAAGCGGCAGAATATGTTAAATCTCTTCTGCCGCTACCAATGACGCACCCCTTAAAAATTAATTTCCGATTCATTCCCTCGCGACAACTCGGAGGTGATTGTCTCGATTATTATTGGTTAGACCCTGATTATCTGGCGATTTATTTATTAGATACTGCCGGACATGGATTAAGAGCAGCTCTTCCCTCAATTTCCGTACTCAACTTACTGAGATCCCATGCTTTAAAAGGACTCAATTATTATCAGCCTAGCGATGTATTGAGGGCATTAAATGACACATTTCAAATGAATTATCAAAATGACAAGTATTTTACTATTTGGTATGGAGTTTACAACCGAGTTAAACGACAGTTAACTTATGCTAGTGCTGGTCATCCACCGGCTGTTCTGATATCCAAACCATCTTCAAAAACCAACACAGTAAAAAGATTGAGAACACCCGGTATGCCAGTCGGAATGTTTCCTCAAGTAAAGTATGTTGATGGTATTTGTCATATAGAAGAATCCAGTTGCCTTTACATCTTTAGTGATGGGGCTTATGAGCTCGCTCAATCAGATGGCACTGTTTGGACTTTAGATGCTTTTATTCAAGTTCTTATCAACTCAGAGCACCGCTTTGACAATAATCTTGATTCTATACTCAATTACATCAATAATTTAAACTCCAAAGATGCTATCGATGACGATTTATCTATAATTCAAATTCAGTTTGATTAATGTCTTGACATAACAGTCTTATTAAATTCCTCTTCATTGGGGAAGATTTCAAATACTTTATCCATACCGGTCAATTCAAACAATATTCTAACTTGCTCGTTTATGGCACAGATAATTAACTTTTTATCTGCCGCACGTAGTGCTTTAAAGGCTAACACCAAAGCGCCCAAACCCGAACTATCCATAAATGTTACATTTTTGAAATTGAACAATACGATTCTCGTGCCATTATCTTGTTCTAAAACCTCGCTAATCATTTGTCTAAACTCTTGCCCCTGAGTGGAGTCTAAAATTCCATTGGGTTGAATAACTTTTACAACTGGATTTGCCATAATGCCTTGGATTTCGTGATTATACTAATGATATTTTGAGTCAAGCAGTACATCTCAATAGTAATTCATTTGAAAAACGACTGCCATAGAAAAAATATAAGATATAACAAATGAATGTAAATCAATCGTGAACTGTACGCTTCAATTTCTTATTCATATCCGAATAAAGTCTTGTTTCACCATACTAATGATTTTTTTTTGACGACAGGGAACCAAAAGAGCAAAATAAACATCGCCCTTTGGTATGGAAAAACATTCTAAAAAACCATCTTGTTTTTGCCTAACCATTTGGTAGCTGATAGAAAGACATTGTATTCAATACTATAAATTTTTACATATTTTTTTCAAAAAACTTCAGTAGAAATACTAATTTTGGTCAATGGTCACTGCTCACTGGTGACTGTTACGGGGCTAACCTTGGCTCTGTACAACAGCTTATCACCTTGACGGTAACCTGTGTATCGAACTTTGACGATTTCACCTGGTTGTACGCTGCCCTCCATTAACTGATGCAATTGCGGATCGTAAGGTAATTCTACTCCCACAGGTGCGATCGCTTCCACATCCCATTGCTGTAACAGCTTATCCAAAGGCTTTTCTATCAGTGGCAAAATCTTCACGGCTGTTAACTGAGTATTTTCTTTAGCTTTGTATGCAGCCGTAGGAAACTGCACTAATAAAGATTCCAGCTGTTGCAAACTTGACTGCTGGAACTCTTGGAGCGTAACTTGCCGTTGCTGTTGAAATTGGTCTTGTAAGCGATCGTACTCTTTTCTTATATGCGCGAGCTGTTGTAATAATTCTTGACTTTGTAGCTCTGCTTCTTTCACCAACTCCACTTGAGAAAAATTTTTAATAAGTTCATTTAAAGAGACTTTTAGCGCTTGCGATAACTTGAGCAACACATCCAGCCGCATCTGCTCCACTCCCAACTGTCGCAAGCGCAAAATTTGATGCTCTGAGACACCAGCAGCGCGACTCAGAGCTTTAAAACTAGAGATTTCTACCCGTTGCATTAAGTCTTGCAACTTTTGGGTAAAATCACTAGGATTTTGGATTTTGGATTTTGGATTTTGAATTGAACTCACCCTGAGTATTTATACATTTACTCAATGACTCAATCTTAAACCAAAATTGGTCACTGGTCACTGGTCACTGGTCATTGGTTATTATTCTTTTACAAATGACGAATGACGAATGACAAATGACTTTCCTAAGCCAAATGCATCTTGAGAACGCTTTTTGGGGCTTTGCGGACTCTGGCGATAATAGTTTCTTTACCCAAACGCTGACACGCTTCGTAACGATGACATCCAGAAAAGCCGTAGTATTTTCCCTCAACTTCTAAAACGTCTATCGGTTCTTGCTGTCCAATCTCTGCGATTGATTCCATTAAAGCTAGGACTTTCTCCGGATCGTTCTTTCTAGGTAAAGGTCGCTGTATTTGATTTAAAGGAATTTCTTGAACTTTGACCATAGTAAGTTTTGCTAGTAAATTTTCTTCTCTTTAATTAAATCATAGTCGTTATGAGTTTACTTTGCAATAAATTCTGCGAGAGAGATTGGTAGTAGTATCATCAAAAAATTTATGGTACAAACACGACATTGTTCAAGAAAACTTATGGTGGGGCTGAGAAGATATATGAGGAACACTGGTGGTGAAATAGCAGTCTCCATGTAGAAACTGCTGAGCTATCGATCTTTACTCTACGAAATGTGTGGCGATCGAATTAAGTATTTATTCTTATAATAATTGCAGTAAATAAGCCAATCGTTTGGGTAACAATATCAATGATACCGCCATTATTTTGTACTAATGAAGTGTATTCTTTGTTTATCCGGAATAATCTTGCACCTTGTTGTAAGATCTGCAAAGGAGGTGATAAATATGGCAACCGCAATACCGAGGTGGTAATAACCTTTTTTTAGCTAAATAGTTGCCGTGCGATACGGCAGTATAGCCGTTAAGTGTCGCTTATCGCCCTTATGTGTTGTCGAACTTTATAGCAAGTTCTTTAACAAACCTCTACCTAAAAAATCGGGCAATAACTGAAAAAATAAAACTTCCCAAATTTCAACGACATAAGCTGTCCAGCAACAAATTATTGTTCGTACTTAAAAAACAACTACCTTTAGACAGATCTGGCGGCCATACTAAAATTCATGAAAATTATCTGGCGTATTTCTTATACCGTACTCCCTTTATTTTGTTTGCTAGGTCTTACAGGTGCATCCGGACCTGGGGGCAAAACAAAGGATGTAGAACTCAGGATTGGCATAGTGCAGCGATTTGGAGATGAACTTACAGAAAAGCTGCTACTCGAACCTACCAAAGGCGATAGTCTGAAGCTAAAATTTCAGGATGGTAACAGACAGCAAATCTTTGTAACCAACAAACCGATAAAGCTAGAGGTCAAAATGCAACCTTTAGCGCAAGCAGCAGTACAGGAAAGAGCAGTATTAGGAGTTTACCGTACTTATGAGACGGCTGAAGATAGTGCTAAAAAATGGCGAGAACGGGGCATAGAAGTAGAGATTGCTCAACCGGATCGCTGGCAAGTTTGGGCAAAACGTTCTGTATACAACACGCCTTTACTCAGACGCTTGCTCGTACAAAGTATACTAGCTGACGGTCATAAGACGGCATTTGTCGATACCCAAATTTTGCGACAAGAGCCGCTTTTAAGCTGGCAAGCAAACGGCAAAAGCTACACTCAGAAGAATATACAGATTAGTAGCGACCAGAATTTAATTCGAGTTAATGAAAGTCAAAAACCGGAGAATGCAAGACTGTACGCTGGGAGGATGGAAGTTCAGTCTAATGCATACGGAAGTTATACTCTGGTTAACGAAGTGCCTTTAGAAACTTATTTGCGTGGAGTTGTCCCCTACGAAATAGGTGCTTCTTCACCAACAGCAGCGTTAGAAGCGCAAGCAACGATCGCACGGACTTATGCTTTGAGAAATGTACATAGATTTGCTATAGATAACTACCAATTGTGCGCGGATACTCACTGTCAAGTTTATTATGGCTTGAATGGAGTCACAGCAAATACAGATCGAGCGATCGCAGCAACAAGAGGTATGGTACTTACCTATAACAACCAGCTAGTCGATGCTCTCTATTCTTCCACAACTGGTGGCGTAACAGCATCTTTTAGTGATGTTTGGAATGGTGATGACCGTCCTTACTTACAACCCGTGGTAGATGCGCCTAAAGACAATCTATGGAATTTATCTGGAAAAAGTTTAGCTGATGAAAAGAATTTTCAACAATTTATCAATCTCAAGCAAGGATTTAACGAGAGTCAGAGAGATTTATTCAGATGGCAAAAGGAAACTAAACTAGAAGATATTGCTAAAGACTTGCAAAAGTTTTTGAAAGTTAAGAAAAGCCCCTATGCAAAATTTAAAACTATAAAAGAGATGCAAGTTGTAGAAAGAAGCAAGAGTGGACGCATTCTCAAATTAGAAGTCGATACAAATATAGGTGCTTTCACACTCCATAAAGACGAAGTACGAAGTGCTTTTGCAGCGCCTGTCAGTACATTTTTCTATCTAAAACCTCTCAATAAAGGACAACCCGATGTATGGGGATACGCTTTTATTGGTGGTGGCTTAGGACACGGAGTAGGCTTAAGCCAAACAGGTGCTCAAAATTTAGCCCGCCTCGGTTGGTCAAGCCCAAAAATCCTCCAATTCTATTACCCAGGAACCAAAATGGAAGTTTTTAGCAATGCGATGGAGCAAAGGGGGTAATGAGACAGTGACCAGTGACCCTTCGGGTTCGCCAGTCCCCTACGAAAGGAGACCTTTCTACAGGGCTGGACTCACCAGTGACCAGTGACCAGTGACCGGGGAGACAAGAAGGAAGTAACCTAATCCAAAATCTAAAATACCCAATCGCCAATCCCCATTGCCCCTTATCCCCAGAGGGGGCCCCGAGTTCCCCAATCCCCAATCCCAATGTGTCACACTAAATATATAAATGAAAGAAGCAGGAATACAGTTAGCGCTGCGTTCCTGCTACGTGATGTAAATTTAGACCGATTGCTAAAGTAGGTGTATAGAACAGACACAGCATAGACAAAAGATTTTTGTCTGTGCTGCTTTTTTCTTATGCTGTCTTTACGACACTCATCTAAAATCCACTCATCCAAAGTGGTATGAAGAGGAGCGACCTCTAGTAAAGTTCTTCTTCTTTATGAGTTTCGATGGTGACATCAGAAGTTGGGTAAGCAACGCAGGTCAGTACATATCCTGCTTCAATCTGGTCATCATCTAAGAATGATTGGTCAGACTGGTCAACAGTACCAGAAACTAGTTTACCTGCACAAGTGGAGCAAGCACCAGCACGACAGGAGTAAGGTAGTTCAAGACCTTGCTCTTCAGCAGCGTCGAGAATGTACTCATCATCTGCTACATCAATAGTCTTGTTTACACCTTCACCTTCATTGACAAGTGTAACTTTGTAGGTAGGCATTTGGTAATCCTCTCTTTTGTCAAAGGCAGTATAAGTTATCCTAAAGCAAATAGAACGGCTTACCTTTACAGATCTGCCGCCGTTTCAAATTTACTTCACTTTTGATACTACGAGAAAACCAAGAGGATGCAACTGGAATTTAAGCCCGATTAGTAATGAAATTTAGTTACTCAATCAAGATTAGTTTTACTTATATGAAAGAGCAGCAACTTGCTAGATAATTAGAAAATTTTATAACAGCTAAAAAAAATTCAAATACAAGTAAATTTCAGATTAGCGATCGCATTCCATTATACAATTGCTTTATCGGGAAAAAATTTACGACTACGAGTCACTTATTTCCTTCATTATACTGAGAGGATGTCTGGAAAGTTTGCAATATATAGGTAGAGCTAAAAGTTATAATTTTTAGAAGAAACTAGGAGTGAAAAAACGTACTTTGGTAAAGAATGTAGAAATAAGTACGATAGGTAGACAAATTGGTGAATCCAATGTATAGTAACTCAGTATTTTTACAGGAACGTCCTGTGCGCGTGGGTTTAGTTGGTACAGGAGCGGCGGCGAAGCTTAGAGCCGAGGCATTTTTACAAGATGAGCGTTCTCATTTAGTTGCCGTAGCTGGCAACACACTAGAAAAGACAGAAGACTTTGCCAGAAACTATCAAGTAGAAACAGTCGATTCTTGGCAGCATCTCGTGCAACGAGAAGATGTAGACTTGGTTGTCGTTTGTAGTATTAACCGAGACCATAGTGCAGTTGCACGAGAAGCGTTAAAGAATGGCAAACATGTGGTAGTAGAATATCCACTATCTTTTGATGTGGCAGAAGCTGAAGAATTAATCGCGCTCTCAAAAATCCAAAACAGACTTTTACACGTAGAACATATTGAGATGTTGGGAGGGGTACATCGAGCTGTAAAGCAACACTTACCAAAAATTGGGCAGGCATTTTTTGTCCGTTACAACACCATCAAACCCGAACATCCCGCCCCTCGGAAATGGACGTACAATCACGAGCTTTTTGGTTTTCCATTGATCGGTGCTTTGTCCCGATTGCACCGTCTTATAGATTTATTTGGTGAAGTCTTATCAGTGAATTGCCACAACCGCTTTTGGACAGTAGAAACAGATTATTATCAAAGTTGTTTTTGTGAAGCTCAGCTTTGCTTTACTAATGGATTGTTAGGTCACGTTATTTATGGTAAGGGTGAAACTCTATGGCAACCGGAACGCAAGTTTGAAGTTCATGGCGAAAATGGAGGGCTTTTGTTTGATGATGATACGGGCATTCTAGTACAAGCAGGGGAAAGAAAACCTATAGAGGTTGGAACTCGACGGGGTTTGTTTGCTAAAGATACAACAATGGTTTTAGATCGTTTATTTAATGGCACTCCCTTGTATCTCACGTCAGAAGAAAGTTTATACACTCTCAAAATTGCAGATGCAGCAAGGCGTTCCACTGAAGAGGGGGTAACAGTTCTTGTTAACAGTGACCAGTGACCAGTGACCAGTGACCAGTGACCAGTGACCAATCAAGTAGTAAAGTAGGGTGGGCAATGCCCACCATTGGATATTGGCGAGCATTTCTAGTCCCCAATCACCAATCGCCAAGCGCCAATCCCTAAGATTTGCGATCCAAAACCATAGCTTGTTTGAGAGCAGCTTTTTCTCTAGCTCGACGCGCATAAGGTTGTAGTTTCGTCAAGTTCCAACCTGTAATTAAACTCATATCTTCCAAATTCATTCCCTTCATCAACATATCCACACACCATGTTTGTTGAGCTTGCTCAATAACTGGTTGTTGTCCTTCGGGCGTCAATAATCCTGCGGTTAAAATTTCCCAACGCTGATATATTTCGGTTTCTGAGATTGGTAAACTCCAATCGCTAAGAAACAATGCTAATTCATCATCTTTACGACTCTTTAGCCATAAAGTTAACGGATTGCGCCTGTAAGAACCATATCGCTTACCTAATATCCATTGATTAATTGGTACTTGTCGAATAGAGCCTTGAGTTATTTGTAAACAGTGTTGCTTGACATCTACTATTTGGTGCGATCGCTCTAAGTTGGCAATTTCTAGTGGAGATAAACCAGCCCCAAATAAAACGTACATAAGAGCATAATCTCGAAGCCCGGATTTTTTGGCTTTTTGCAAAATAGTATGAACTAAATGAGTCGGTAAATCTATAATTTTCTCTGTTGATGCAGAGCCATAATTGATTAAACTAGTAGAATTTGTAATTTGGTTTAAAAACAGCGTTACTAAAGTTTCTAAAAATTCATCTCTATTATGCCACAGTTGGTGAGATTCACTTGTAAATTCAACTACGGCATACCCCAATAACATACTATTAAGTAAGCTGGCTAGTTTGTTAGGGGGTAAATGAGTGTGTAACTTTTCTCGTTCCATCACTGTGGCTAAGTATTCAGCAACATAGTGATTGGCTTGGGTTAAACCTTTTCCAATCGCCTGACGGTTTTCAACTGAATAATGCCCTGCCTCACCAACTACAGAACGCACTAATTGTGGCACTTTGTCCAGAGTTTGTAACCTATCTTCACAATAATCTCTTAAAGCTTGATAAACACTGGTTGTTTGGCTGACTTGTATTTTTAACGATTCACCTAGCTGTTGAAACACCGGGGATTCAGAAATAACTGCTAAAAGCAACCCGTATTTGTTACCAAAATGCCGAAATAGTGTGACTTCGTTGACTTCAGCTAATTCTGCAACTGCTTTTGTTGTCGTTTCTGTGATTCCTTGAGTTGCAAACAAGAATCTCGCGGCGTCAATGAGTCGCTGTCGGGTTGAAATGATTTGACCACTCATAAATGAAATATGCAAGTAACACTTGCATTTAAATTTTTCCTTTGCTAAGCTAAGAGATGTAAGTGGCACTTGCATCCTCTCTTCCTACTTTAGCTCTCTCCCCTAGTTTTTACAGTACCCATATCATAAGGAATAATTCATGACTATAAACTCAGATGTGGCTGCTCTGAAACAGTCACCTGCTCTGAGCTGGACTAACGTGGCATTTTTCGGTTCGATTCATGCCTTAGCAATGCTGGCTCCCTGGTATTTTTCTTGGTCTGCTTTAGCAATAATGATATTTTTGCACTGGTTGTTTGGCAGTATTGGAATTTGCCTGGGCTATCACCGACTTTTGAGCCACCGCAGTTTTTCTGTACCAAAATGGTTGGAATATGCGATCGCCACATTAGGAGCTCTTGCCATGCAAGGAGGACCGACCTTTTGGATTGCTGGACATCGATTACACCACGCCCATACAGAGAACAACGACAAAGATCCTTACTCTTCTCGACGTGGCTTTTGGTGGAGCCATATGCTATGGATACTCTATCCGCGAGCAGAGTTTTTTGACCCCGAACATTACAAAAGATTTGCCCCAGAAATACAGCGCGATCCATATTACCGTTGGTTAGATCGTTACTTCTTACTGCTTCAAATTCCTCTTGGTATCTTATTGTATGCTTTGGGAGGTTGGAGTTTTATTATCTACGGCGTTTTTTTCAGAGCCGTTTTGCTTTGGCACACCACATGGCTCATTAATTCTGCAACCCACATCAGAGGTTACCGCAATTTCCAATTAGATGACAATTCTCGAAATCTTTGGTGGGCAGCAATACTAACCTACGGAGAAGGTTGGCACAACAATCATCACGCTCACCCAAATGTAGCAAAAGCTGGATTGCATTGGTGGGAAATAGATATGACTTGGTGGTCAATAAAAATTCTGCAAAATTTGGGATTAGCTACGAAAGTCAACCTATTTCCAAAACCAAAAGCAGGAATTTAGCACTTGACGTAGGGTTAGCTCTGTCAAGGTGGATAAAAACTTTAGCAGATCAATAGTCTCACTTCTTACCTCTGCGTACTCTGCGGACTCTGCGGTTCAATAAATTACTTTTAAACCGCAGAGGGCGCACCAGAGCGCAGAGAAAAGGTTAAAAACGACGATAAGGCGATCGCCATCTGTAATAGGGTGAATACGATGGGCGATCGTTAACAATCACCGGATTAATCACCGTTGAGTTTCTGATTTGAGGATTGACTAAAACGGGGTTAACAATAGTAGAATCAATAATTTTGTATCCTCCGTATGAGTGTGGGTAATAACCCTGTGGGTACAAGTTATTGTTGTGTTTCGGTGGTAACCCTGTCGCGGGATTTACAGGTATAGGAGTAGAAATAGGACTACCGTAAATATAATTACCAACCGCAGGGGTTTGAGGAACTACGTAAGTGTTGCCACCATTAATGTCTACCCAGTTTGCTGAAACAGGAGCAGTGGTGGCTGCTACTACGGCTGCGATCGATCCCAACCCAAGTAAACTTCGTTGCCAGTACATAATTTTCAGTACTTCTTAAATAAGCATATTTAGTTAAATATATCATTTTTGGACAATACCAATAATAATATGTAATTTTTTAGTCTTAAATATTACATATGTTTTGTGTAAAAATCCGAAGGTACGTAGGTTGGGTTGAGGAACGAAACCCAACATTTACAGGCATTTGTTGAGTTTCTCCACAGCGATCCCAAACCACAAAAATTCCTATCCGAGTAATATTGAGTCAGAATTGGAGGAAAAATGAAAACAGTTGAAGATTTAACAACTCGCGCTAAAGAACTCAGTAAACAAGCCGTTGAACTCAGACGTAAAGGTACCGAAGTATACGAAAGTGACCCACAACAAGCTAAACAGTACCGACAACAGGCTAGAGTTGCTATGAAGCGCTGCCAAGTATTGATACAAGAGTTGAAACGTCAACAAGCAAGCTAATGCTACTCAGAAAATATCTGAGTGGGACACCATCTGCAAAAACAGTTCAACAATTTGAGAAATACCTCCTAGTAATGTTATAATTCGCACTGTGTCTAAAACGCTTAAATCTATACAGGATAAAGGTTTTGGTAATAGCGCTAATATTGAAAGTATAAACAACTTACGACATCCACCAACCAATGGCAACGCAAAAAGTCACGGTTGAACTTCCACAAGCCATTTTTCAACAATTGGCTCGTATTGCCTCGGCAACCCGTCTTTGGAAGTCCTGGCTGCTCAAAGCATTGCCAGTAACTTACCCCCAACGCCTGACAATGCTCCAGTAGAAATTCAGGCAGAACTTTTGCAAATGCAAACGTGGGATAGTCAAGAATTGATAGCGATCGCTCAAAGTCAAACGATTCCAGAACGGCAACAACGTCATGTAGAATTATTAGAGAAAAATCAGAATGGCGAACTTACCTATAGCGAACGTCAAGAACTTAGCGAGTTAAGGATAGCAGCTGACCGCTTGATGTTAAAAAAAGCTTATGCTTGGTCAGTTCTTCGTTGGCGAGGACACAGAATTCCTGCTTTAAATCAATTACCCGAATAATCATGGCTATTCCTGACAAAGTTCGTAATGATGTTTTAGCAAGAGCAGGCTTTCGGTGTGAGTATTGCAAAACTTATTCCCGCTTGATTGGTATGCCTTTGGTAATGGAGCATATCCTTCCTAAAGCTGCTGGAGGTAAAGATGACTCTGAAAATTTAGCAGCTTCCTGTTATCGCTGTAACGAATTTAAAGGTGCAAAAACCCATGCAATCGATCCACAAACAAGTCAATTAGTGCCGTTATTTAATCCAAGGCAACAATCTTGGCAAGAGCATTTTAATTGGGTAAATGGTGGAACTCATGTTGCTGGTCTAACACCTATAGGTCGAGCAACTGTAATTGCTTTACGATTAAATAATGAATACATAACCGAGGCGAGAGTATTGTGGATTGAGAGTAATTAGCATCCTCCTTCGACATAGTTAAGGTTAAAGTACCACCACTTTACTCTTCAAAAATGGCAAAAGTATTGCTCTGGAATCCTGTTCAGAAATTAGATAAGATTGTAGTTGAGCACCATCTCGCAGTATTAGTGTTGTAGCATTGATATCTATATTGCCACTTTTACGTAAAAAGTAGGAGCAAACAGACAGTTCATAATGGAATTCCCGTTTAATTTTTGAAAATGTTATGCTTGTTCAAAAAGGGTTTGAGCAGGCATCATGAAAACTCGTAGCTTTACAGTTGTCGTGTATAAAGAAGAAGATATTTACATTGCTGAGTGTCTAGAAGTTGGCACAGTCGATCAAGGAGAAAGCATTGAGCAGGCTGTTGCTAATTTGAAGGAAGCAACTCGGCTCTACTTAGAAGAATTTCCTTTACCTGAAACATTCCCTAGGTTTATAACTAACATTGAGGTTAGTTATGCCTAAATTGCCACGCATCTCAAGTAGGGAAGCAATTCGGGTATTAGAGCGTTTAGGGTTTGAGAAAGTTCGACAAACTGGTAGCCATGTTGTGATGAAGAAGGAAACATCAGATGGTAAGATTGGCTGTGTTGTTCCTATACATCAAGAACTCAAGGTAGGGACACTAAAGGGTATTCTCAAGCAAGCACAAGTCACTCCTGAAGAGTTCATAGAGAATCTGTAAAGTTACGTGTAGGCTGTAACATTACTTAACGGAATCAACTTTAAGTGAGAGTATCTGCCAAAAAAATAGGTAAAGTTCCATCAGCGTTCATCTGCTATGGGTTGCGGTTCCTTAACTCGAAGATGACTTAATTAAATGAACCGCACAAGGGCGCAAAGAGCAAGGGAGTAAGAGAAGAAGCTCGGCGAGCTTATGGCGGAAAGGGAGTATTTAGCTTGGTAGATAAGAGAGATTCTTCATAATGATTTACCAAAATATCGGTAAGCAGTTGTAGCTTACGATAAAGCACTTACACTCAAACCCGACTCACGGAAGCACAAGAAGCAAGGCAAAGAATTGTAGCAAAACTCTAGTCAAAAGCATGAATCCATAGAACAGTAATAATGTTGGAATATTGGAGTGTATATGTTAGGACTAGTTTTACGTAGGGCTTCTTTCCAGCGCAGTTGGTATTGGCAGTTCCTAACAAGTTCGGTCTTTTTTACTGGAACAGTTGCTGTTTGGGATTGTGCTCATGCTCAGCTCGTAACCGATACCACTTTAGGAAATGAAAGTTCTATCGTGACTCCTAACGTCGTTATCAATGGGATAGTAAGCGATCGCATTGATGGTGGTGCAATTCGAGGTATCAACCTGTTTCATAGCTTTAGTGAATTTAATGTTGGTGAGGGACGGGGTATTTATTTTAGCAATCCATCTGGAACAGAAAACATTTTGAGTCGGGTAACAGGAAATAACCCATCAAACATTCTAGGAACGCTAGGTGTGACAGGAGGCAATGCTAACCTGTTTTTGATAAATCCGAATGGAATTATTTTTGGAACTAATGGTAGTTTGGATGTCAAAGGTTCGTTTGTGGCGACAACAGCCAACGGGGTTCAGTTTGACAATCTGGGTTTTTTTAGTGCGACGAATCCAGAAGCACCTTCATCGTTGCTAACTATTAATCCAAGGGCGTTGTTTTTTAATCAGATTAATCAAAATGCAGCGATTCAAAACAGTTCTATTGCACCAGCAGGTATAGATCCAGCAGGTTTCAATGCTCTGGGTTTAAGAGTACCAGATGGCAAGAGTTTGCTGTTGGTAGGTGGTAATGTCCGCATGGATGGCGGGAAATTAAATGCTTATGGTGGGAGAGTGGAGTTAGGAGGGTTAGCAACACCTGGAAATGTAAATCTTCTCTTGGAAAGAGATAATTTGAGGTTGGGATTTCCTGATAATGTAGCTCGTACAAATGTATTGCTAACCAATCAAGCCGCAGTATATGTAGAAGGGGCTGGTGGCGGTAATATTGCAATTAATGCCCGAAATATAGAGATATTGAAAGAAAGTGTCCTTTCTGCTGGTATTGGGCGAGGTTTGGGGACACCTGAAACTGTCGCTGGAGACATTACCCTCAATGCTACAGGAGAAATCAAAGTTGCTGGTTCTAAGAGCGGAATTGGCAATTTAGTGCGCTTGGGTGCAAAAGGTAACGGAGGTAATATTATCATTGATTCTGGTTCCTTCTCATTACGAGATGGCGCTCAACTTGTAGCCTCAACTTTTGGACAAGGAAATGCGGGAAATGTGACAGTGCAGGCGAAAGATGCTGTTTCCCTTGAAGATGGTAGCATTTTGAGCACGGTGGAAGCAGGAGGTGTGGGTAAGGGTGGCAATATCGATATCAGTGCTGCAACACTATCACTAATTGATAGCGCTCAACTGCTAACTTTTACTCGTGAAGCTTCTGATACTCAAAGAGCAGGACAAGGGGATGCGGGTAATGTCAATGTGAAAGTGACAGGCATTGTTGATATTGCTGGAGAGAAAGACAATTTACCCAGTGGGATTCTCAGTTCGGTAGCAACAGGGACAGTTGGCAATGGAGGTAACATTACCATCGATTCTGGTTCCTTCTCTTTACGAGATGGCGCTCGACTTGCAACTTCAACTTCTGGACAAGGGAATGCGGGGAATGTGACAGTGAGTGCAAAAGGTACTGTTTCCCTTGTAGATGGTGGCATTTTGAGCACAGTGGAAGCAGGGGGTGTGGGTAAGGGTGGCAATATCGACATCAATGCTACTTCACTCTCACTAACTGATGCTTCTCAACTGCTAACGATTACTCGTGGTGCATCTGCAACCCAACTAGCAGGAAGGGGGGATGCTGGCAATGTCAATGTGAAAGTCACTGGTGTTGTTGAAATTGCTGGGAAGAAAAACGGTTTTCTGAGTGAAATTTTCAGTGGTGTGGGAACAGGAGCAAAAGGAAATGGAGGGGACATTACTATTAATTCCAATTCCTTGTTATTAAGAGATAGTGCTCGACTGGAAGCCAGCACTTATGGTCAGGGAAATGCAGGGAATGTAACAGTGCAGGCAAAAGATGCTGTTTCTCTTGTAGATGGTAACATTTTCAGCACAGTGGAAACATCTGATGTTGGTAAAGGTGGCAATATCGACATCAATGCTGCTTCCCTAACACTACGAGATGGCACTCGAGTTTTTAGTTCAACCTACGGACAAGGAAATGCGGGAAATATCAATGTAAAAGTCACTGGTATTGTTGATATTGCTGGGGAGAAAAACGGTTTTCTGAGTGAAATTTTCAGTGGTGTGGGAACAGGAGTAAAAGGAAATGGAGGGGACATTACTATTAATTCCAATTCCTTGTTATTAAGAGATAGTGCTCAACTGAGAACTAGCACTTACGGTCAAGGAAATGCAGGGAATGTAACAGTGCAGGCAAAAGATGCTATTTCTCTTGTAGATGGTAATATTTTCAGCACAGTGGAAGCATCTGGTGTGGGTAAAGGTGGCAATATCGACATCAATGCTGCTTCCCTAACACTACGAGATGGCGCTCGAGTTTTTAGTTCAACCTACGGACAAGGAAATGCGGGAAATGTCAAAGTAAAAGTCACTGGTATTGTTGATATTGCTGGGGAGAAAAACGGTTTTTTGAGTGAGATTTTCAGTGGTGTGGGAATAGGAGCAAGAGGAAATGGCGGAGACATTGCTATTAATTCCAATTCCTTGTTATTAAGAGATAGCGCTCAACTGGGAGTTAGCACTTACGGTCAGGGGAATGCGGGGAATGTAACAGTGCAGGCAAAAGATGCTGTTTTTCTTGCAGGTAACGCTTACATCCTCAACGCAGTGGAAGCAGGAGGTGTAGGTAAGGGTGGCAATATCGATATCAATGCTGCAATGCTTACACTTACTGATGGCGCTCAACTGATAACTATTACTCGTGGCGCATCTGATATCCAACCAGCAGGAAGGGGGGATGCGGGGAACGTTAATATTGATGTTATGGGAGCAGTAACAATTACTGGTAGGAACGGCACTTTCTCTAGTGGTATTCAAACTGGTGTAGAAACGGGAACAACAGGAAATGCAGGCAACGTAACCATTAACTCCAGTTCTTTTTTCTTAACTGGTGGTGCGGCTATTTTCACTGGCACAGATGGTAAAGGCAACGCAGGTGATGTAACAGTAAACGCCAGAGAATCAGTTCTTCTTAGAGATCCTGACAATGCAATTTTTAGTACAGTTTTAGAAAACGGGGAGGGTACAGGTGGAAATATTGAAATTAACACAGCATCTTTCTCCATACTAAATGCCGCAGGAGTAACAGCTGAGACAAGAGGACAAGGGAATGCAGGCAATGTAAAAATCAACGCTACTGACTCCGTTACCATCTCCGGAAAAGTTTCCGAATTTACCTCTGGCTTATACGCATCTTCGTTCGCAGGAGCAAGTGGAAGAATTCTTGGAGATGCAGGTAATATTGAAGTCAACTCTCCCAAAGTCACCCTAGATAACAGCGGAACAATCAACGCTGAATCTACATCTGGGAACGGTGGAAACATCAATATCAACAGTAATTTACTTTTACTTCGCCGTGGCGCTCAAATCTCAGCTACTGCAGGAACAGCCGAAAAAGGTGGCGATGGCGGTAATATCAATATCAACTCCAAATTTATCGTCGCTGTCCCTAACGAAAACAGTGACCTCACAGCTAATGCCTTCACAGGTAGAGGTGGTAACATCAACATTCGCTCTCAAGGAATATTTGGGATCGAAGCACGTCCCAAAGCATCAGACATCACAAACGATATCACTGCTAGTTCCAATTTTGGCTCATCGGGTATTGTCGATGTCTTTTCCCCAGACAACAGTTCCATTCAAAACAACCTCGCTGAGTTGTCTCAAACTCCAATTGATACTAACGCTCTGATTGCCAATAGTTGCATTGTCCGCAGTAATTCTCAAAAAGGTACATTCATCATTACTGGTTCTGATGGTTTGCCTTATCGTCCTGGGGATATTTCAGTTTCAACCTATCCCACGGGTGATGTACGTAATGTACAAGCTGAGAATGTATCGCGTCCCTGGCAAAAAGGCGATCCAATTGTAGAACCATCTGGTGTTTTTCAACTTACTTCAGGACAACTTGTCTTAAGTCGCAAGTGTTCTCAATAAATTGACGATCTGATACGACTAGAGGCAATTTCCATAGATGACAAACGCTTGACAAAACATTTAGAAGATTTACAACTCACCAAACCAGCAATGAAATCTTACCAAGAAAAAAGAAAGCAGTGACAATAGCAATTTGCTCATTTCTAAATAAATCTCCCTTCAGGTCTGAGGAAGTTCTCAATTATGATTACTTTGCCTAGTTAGGAGTTTCTCAACTTTCACGAAATAATTTTCTTCAACGCATAATTATGATTGAGCGTACAACAGCGATGCAGCTTCCTGTAACAAGTTGTACGCTTGCATAAAAGTCATTATTTAATTGCTGGTATTTTGGTCAAGCCAAGCAATTAGATTGGATAGATTAGAAAAATCTAGCAATTCTTCTCCCAAAGTTTCTATTTCTTCCTTGGATAAGACTCGAATTCGCTCAATTATTAATGAATCTATCTCCCCAAAACGACGATTTAACAAACGACTAAGAAACAGGAAAGCTTCCTTGTGTTCTCCTCTTTGCTCTCCCTTCTGCAAAATATCTTGATAAATGACTGATTCTTGCATAATCTCCTCGCTTAAGAATTGACGAATTAAATCTTTGTTAAACTTTAAACCAGCTAAAATCTCAGTTTAAGAAGGCAGCTATTTCGAGGGCAGAGGGCATTCGGGAATCCCCATAAATAAATTTAGGGGATTTAATAAAGTTACTATGTTTTTATTGTTATCCATAAATAAATAATGGTGCCTTTAAACCATATGGCAGAGCACAGATGACTTACCTTTGTTTAAAAGATAACAATCTTTCCTTCTACCATCTGCCATCTGCCCTCTGCCTTTCTTCTGGTAAGCATACGATATCAAGCAACCAATGGCAACGCAAAAAGTCACGGTAGAACTTCCACAAGCCATTTTTCAACAATTGGCTCGTATTGCCTCGGCAACCCAACAGCCTTTGGAAATCCTGGCTGCTCAAAGCATTGCCAGTAACTTACCCCCAACGCCCGACAATGCCCCATTAGAAATTCAGGCAGAACTTTTGCAAATGCAAACGTGGGATAGTCAAGAATTGATAGCGATCGCTCAAAGTCAAATAATTCTAGAACAGCAACAACGTCATATAGAATTATTAGAGAAAAATCAAAATAGCCAACTTACCCATAGTGAACGTCAAGAACTTAGTGAGTTAAGGATCGCAGCCGAGCGCTTGATGTTACAAAAAGCTTATGCTTGGTCAGTTCTCCGTTGGCGAGGACACAGAGTCCCTGCTTTAAATGAATTACCCGAATAATCATGGCTATTCCTGATAAAATTCGTAATCATGTTTCACAAGGAACGGATGGCACAAACATACAAGCACGATCGCATTCTTAAGATTATTTGTTAGCTTATAAAATGGAGCATAAAAGCGTAATAACTTAAATGAGGAGAGCACACCTATGTCCTATCCAACTTTCAGTGACGAAGAAATTGTTCGACGTGGCAAAGAGATTTACGAGAAGCAAATCCGCGCCCACGTAGAAACAACAGAAAACATTGGCAAAATTATTTCAATCGATATTGAATCGGGTGATTATGAAATAGACGATGATTTGTTGAGAACGTGTCGTCGCTTGCAGGCTCGACATACCAACGCAGTCCTCTGGACAGAGAGAATCGGGTTTAACGCAGTTTATGCAATCGGTGGCACGCTGACAAGGACTGCATCGTGATACATGGAACTGTTGTTGGACTTCAAGCAAGAATTAATATTATTCTTCGTCCTTCGGGGCGATCGGATGTAGAAATAGAGTGCGTTGTCGATACAGGTTTTGAAGGAGCCTTAACCTTACCACCTGATATCGTTGCTGCTCTTGATTTGCCGTATGTCACTCGCATCAGTGCCAATCTTGCTAATGATATGAATGTCATGACACGGGTTTACCTAGCAACCATTATTTGGCATGAAGTAGAGCGTGAAGTTGTGGTGCTGGCAATGGGTCGCCGTCTACTGATTGGGACTTTACTGCTCGAGGATTATCACCTCGGTGTAGATTTCTACGAAGGTGGTTCGGTCGTGATTGATGAAATTTTATAAGTTTGAGCGATTCGTGAAGAAGCAAATAACAGCATCACCACCGCGATCTTCTTGTTTTGGCAGCTACTGGCACAGTCCTAACTATCCCCTGACTTTTACCATATTTTCCTAAACTCTCTCCACAAATTTCTTCTGATTTGCCTTCATCAAGTACTGCTAAAGCACCTTTCCAAGAAGGAAAAAACCTAACTATGTAAAAGGCTGAAGCGTAGTTAGTAGTTAGTAGTTAGTAGGTTGGAGAGGACCCTTAAAATTTCTTTACGTAGTTATGTTTATTTGCGTTTACTTACTTAATCAGAAGCATAAATCCATAGAACAGTGATATTGGAATCTTGGAGTGTATATGTTAGGACGAGTTGTACATAGGGCTTCTTTCCAGCGCAGTTGGTATTGGCAGTTCCTAACAAGTTCGGTCTTTTTTACTGGAACAGTTGCTGTTTGGGATTGTGCTCATGCTCAGCTCGTAACCGATACCACTTTAGGAAATGAAAGTTCTATCGTGACTCCTAACGTCGTTATCAATGGGATAGTAAGCGATCGCATTGATGGCGGTACAATTCGAGGAATTAACCTGTTTCATAGCTTTAGTGAATTTAATGTTGGTGAAGGACGGGGTGTTTATTTTAGCAATCGAGCAGGAACGGAAAACATTTTGAGTCGGGTAACAGGAAATAATCCCTCCAACATTTTAGGAACCCTTGGTGTGACAGGAGGAAATGCTAACCTGTTTTTGATAAATCCGAATGGAATTATTTTTGGAAACAATGCTAGTTTGGATGTCAAAGGTTCGTTTTTAGCAACAACAGCCAACGGGATTCAGTTTGACAATCTGGGCATTTTTAGTGCAACAAATCCAGAAGCACCTTCATCGTTGCTAACGATTAATCCAAGGGCGTTGTTTTTTAATCAGATTAATCAAAATGCAGCGATTCAAAATAATTCAATTGCACCAGCAGGTATAGATCTAGCAGGTTTCAGAACGTTTGGTTTAAGAGTACCAGATGGGAAAAGTTTGCTGCTAGTGGGTGGTAATGTCAGCATGGATGGCGGGAAATTAAGTGCTTATGGTGGGAGAGTTGAGTTGGGAGGGTTAGCAGCACCTGGAAATATTACACTGAGCATAAATGGAGATAATCAGAGCTTGGGTTTTCCTGAGAATGTGACTCGTGCCGATGTATTGCTGATTAATCAAGCTGCAATCAATGTAGAAGGGGCTGGCAGAGGTAATATTGCAATCAATGCCCGAAATATAGAGATATTGAAAGAAAGCGCCCTTTTTGCTGGTATTGAGAAAGGTTTGGGGACACCTGAAACGGTCGGTGGGGATATTACCCTCAATGCTACAGGAGAAATCAAAGTTGCTGGTAGGAGCAGGATTGCAAATTCTGTATTCCCAGGGGCAAAAGGCAATGGGGGTAACATTACCATTGATGCTGGTTCCTTGTCATTACCAGATGACGCTCAACTTTCTACCTCAACTTTGGGACAGGGAAATGCGGGGAATGTGACGGTGCAGGCGAAAGGTGCTGTTTCCCTTGTAGATGGTAGCATTTTCAGCACGGTGGAAGCAGGCGGTGTAGGTAAGGGTGGCAATATCGATATCAATGCTGCAACACTATCACTAATTGATAGCGCTCAACTGCTAACTTTTACTCGTGAAGCTTCTGATACCCAACCAGCAGGACAGGGAGATGCTGGCAATGTCAATGTTAAAGTGACAGGTGTTGTTGATATTGCCGGAGAGAAAAACGATTTTTCCAGTGGGATTCGCAGCTTAGTAGCAACAGGGACAGTTGGCAATGGAGGTAATATTACCATTGATTCTGGTTCCTTCTCTTTACGAGATGGCGCTCGACTTAATGCCTCAACTTTTGGACAAGGGAATGCGGGGAATATTGATGTTAATGTAACTGGTGCGGGGACTATCTCTGGAAGACAAGACGGAAGTATGACTGCAATTTTCACCGATGTCGAAACAGGAGTAAAAGGTAATGGGGGTAATATTACCATCAATTCTGGTTCCTTCTCTTTACGAGATGCTCAACTTACTGCCTCAACTTCTGGACGAGGGAATGCGGGAAATGTGATAGTGAGTGCAAAAAATGCTGTTTCCCTTGTAAATGGGACTATCCTCAGCACGGTGCAAGCAGGAGGTATAGGTAAAGGCGGCAATATTGACATTAATGCCGCTTCCTTATCACTAACTGATGGCTCTCAACTCCAAACCATTACTTTTGGTGCATCTGATACTCAACCAGCAGGAATAGGGGATGCTGGCAATGTCAATCTTAAAGTCACTGGTAGTGTTGATATTGCTGGAGAAAAAAACGGTTTTCTCAGTGCGATTGGTAGCTTGGTGGATACGGGGGCAGTTGGCAATGGAGGTAATATTACCATTGATTCTGATTCCTTCTCTTTACGAGATGGCGCTCGACTTGTAGCTTCAACTTATGGACAAGGGAATGCGGGAAATGTCAATGTAAAAGTCACTGGCGTTGTTGATGTTGCTGGGAAGAAAAACGGTTTTCTGAGTGGGATTTTCAGTGCTGTGGAAACAGGAGCAAAAGGAAATGGAGGGGACATTACCATTGATACTGGTTCCTTCTCTTTACGAGATGGCAGTGGACTTAGTGCCTCAACTTTTGGACAAGGGAATGCGGGGAATGTGGTAGTACAGGCAAAAGATGTTGTTTCTCTTGTAGATGGTAACATTTTCAGCGCAGTGGAAGCATCTGGTGTGGGTAAAGGTGGCAATATCGACATCAATGCTACTTCACTCTCACTAATTAATGACGCTCAACTGATAACTATTACTCGTGGTGTATCTGCAACCCAACCAGCAGGAAGGGGGGATGCAGGAAATGTCAATCTTAAAGTGACTGGGAAAATTGATATTGCTGGAGAGAAAAACGGTTTTCCCAGTGGGATTCGCAGCTTGGTTGATACGGGAACAGTAGGCAATGGAGGCAATATTACCATTGATTCTAGTTCCTTCTCTTTACAAAATGGCGCTCAAGTTGTTAGTTCAACCTTCGGACAAGGAAATGGGGGAAATGTCACTATGAAAGTCACTGGGGAAGTTAATATTTCTATGGAAAAAAACGGTTTTCTGAGTGGGATTTTCAGTGTTGTAGGAACAGGAGCAAGAGGAAATGGAGGGGATATTACTGTGAACTCTGATTCCTTCTTATTAAGAGATAGCGCTCAACTGGAAGCTAGTACTTACGGTCAAGGAAATGCAGGGAATGTGACAGTGCAAGTAAAAGATGCTGTTTTTCTTACAGGTAATGCTTACATACTCAGCACGGTGGAAGCAGGTGGCGTGGGTAATGGTGGCAATATCGATATCAATGCTACTTCACTGACACTACGAGATGGTTCTCAACTGCTCACTTTTACTCGTGAAGCATTTGATACCCAACCAGCAGGAAGGGGAAATGCAGGTAATATCAATGTGAAAGTAACAGGTGTTGTTGATATTTCAGGGGAGAAAAACGGTTTTGCCAGTGCGATCGCTAGCGCTGTACTTACGGTGACAGTAGGCAATGGAGGTAATATTACTATTGATTCTGGTTCCTTTTCATTACGAGATGGAGCTTTCCTAGATGCACGCACTAGAAATGATAACAAGGGCGGTAATATTACGGTGAATACAGATATTTTTGAAGCATTTAACGGCGGACAACTCATCACTACTACATCAAGCAATGGACGTGCAGGTAAAATCACAGTCAACGCTACTGAAAAGGTGATGATTAATGGTAGTGACCCTAACTACAACAACCGACTGACTCAATTGAGCGATCGCGTTGTTAATATCAGCGCTAACAGTGGCTTTTTTGTCAGTTCTTCTAGTTCAGGTATCGCAGGCGATATCGAGATCAACTCACCCAAAATTACTTTAGACAACCAAAGCAAACTCAACGCCGAATCTGCATTCGGTGACGGTGGAAACATTAACCTTAACAGCAATTTACTTTTACTTCGCCGTGGCGCTCAAATCTCCACTACTGCAGGAACAGCTGAACAAGGTGGCGATGGTGGTAATATCAATATCAACTCAAAATTTATCGTTGCTGTCCCCAACGAAAATAGCGACATCATAGCTAACGCCTTCACAGGTCGAGGTGGTAACATCAATATTCGCTCTCAGGGAATATTTGGTATCGAACCACGTCCCAAAGCATCAGACATCACAAACGATATCACTGCTAGTTCCAATTTTGGCTCATCGGGTATTGTCGATGTCGTTTCCCCCGACAACAGTTCCATTCAAAATAACCTCGCCCAGTTGTCGCAAACTCCAATTGATACCAACGCTCTGATTGCCAATAGTTGTATTGTCCGCACTGACTCTCAAAAAGGTACATTCATCATCACTGGTTCTGATGGTTTGCCTTACCGTCCTGGGAATGTTTCTGTTTCAACCTATCCCACGGGTGATGTTCGTAACGTACAAGCTGAGAATGTATCGCGTCCCTGGCAAAAAGGCGATCCAATTGTAGAACCATCTGGTGTTTATCAACTGGCTTCAGGACAACTTGTCTTAAGTCGCAAGTGCTCTCAATAAATTGGCGATCTATACGACTGACAAACGCTTCAAACAATATTTAGAAGATTTACAACCCACATTCCGCACTTCAAGATCTAGCACAAAAGGATACATAATGATTTTCGAGTACAAGTAAATAATAAGACACACAAATATACAGTAAACCCACATTTAGAAATAAACCTGTGTGACAAAGTCGCTCTCGGCTAAAGTGCGAGCGAAAAAATTGATTTTCGGCTTTTTATAAAACTAAATATATATGAGTTCAGTCCAAGTGAGACAATCGAAAAAAACTCAAAAATCTTTAAGTGTGAAAAAGTTTACGTTATATAATGGTAGTGGCTACTTTTTACCCGTCCGGTTGCACATTCAATCACTATGTCTGTGAGAGATGCATTTCATGATGCGGTCAGGCGAGCGCTCGAAAAAGATGGTTGGACAATTACGGATGATCCGTTGCGCCTTCTTGTTGAGGAAGTTGAACTGCTAATTGATTTGGGAGCAGAGCAACTGCTGGCTGCAGAAAGGTCAGGAGA
>NZ_BAACAP010000184.1:0-58216 GCF_045865695.1 Scytonema hankhaensis NUACC26 | reverse complement strand
ATTTCGTAGCATTCACCACGGATATAAACATGATGGTAAATAGGACGATTTGCAACTGCAAAAATCCCATTTACGATAAAATTCATTGCTTCTGGGACAGTCGTAATTTTTCCTTCGTCATACAAATCTGACATTTCAAAGAAGACAGGAGCCATGACTTCCCAGAATAGCCCCAAATTAGCATAGTAAGACATCTGACGACACTGTTCGAGAAACATATCTGGAAACAGTTTGTAGAGTCCTAACATCAATGGGTTGCCTTTAAAGTAAGCTTTAATTGCTCTATCGGCGTTAGCTTTGTATTCTTCAGTATCTAAGTAAGGATCGAATTTACCACCCATTCCTCTGTGCCAAAGCATTGCTCTCATACAAGCTTCAGCAAATTCCATGTTGATGCGATCGTGGAATAAATGATGGAATAACTTTGGCATTTTGAAGGTTTCTCCCTTCTCCATAAATGCCAACAATTCTGGGTGAGCATGAGCTTCACCACGCCAAACTCTCAACTCAGCATCATCACCAGCGTAGTGATTGTGACGGTCTAAATATTCTTGAGAAATGAAGTATTTAAAAAAGGGAAAAGGGTTTAAAAATACTTGTTCGGCAATATATAACAAGTCCCGCCAGTAAAAGTCCATTGGGACTGCATAAGCTTTGTAAAGCCCGATAATTTGCATTAAGTTTTCTGGAGTGTCGGGCAACATTGCACCGCCTGCTTCCAAACGATGAATGATTTCTGCAAATTCATGGGTTGAAGGAGGTAATTTCGCTTGGACTTTATCTGGAGCTTGTACCATTTTTTGACTTCCTTAAACGTTATTGGTCACTGGTCAGGTGGTCACTGGTCACTGGTTAGTTGCGATCGCTCTTTCTATAGGTGGAATAGCAGCCACCATTGCTGTTGTTGGCTCGCTCCAACGCACTAACCACTTAGGCTGTACTCCCAAAAAGATAATGAGTGCTGCTAGGACAAGAGCTGGTATTTTTTCAGACCATAAAACTCTGGGATAGTAAGCTAGGTTGTTGTCAAGCTTGCCAAAACAAGTACGGTTGAGAAGAATGACAAAGTAAACTGCAGTTAAACCACTAGAGGCGACACATAACAGTGTTGGAATTGGGAAAACAGAAAAACTACCTTGAAACACAATAAATTCAGAAATAAATCCCGTCATTCCTGGAATACCAGCGCTTGCCATGCCTCCTAAAATGAGTAAGGTGCTGACCATAGGTAAACCGCGTATGGGACTCATTAAACCATTCAGTTTATCCAACTCGCGAGTTCCCACCTTAGCTTCTACAACTCCCACCAGGTGGAAGAGTATCGCCAAGATAATTCCGTGACTTACCATTTGGGCGATCGCACCAATGAGTGCCAAAGGAGTACTGGCTGCTGCGGCTACCAATATATAACCCATATGACCGATGGAGCTATATGCCACCATGCGCTTGATATCTTTTTGTGCGATCGCAGTGACTGCTCCGTATATAGCACTGACTGCTCCCCAAATGGCTAGACTTGGTGCGAGAATACTCCAGGCTTCGGGAAACAACGCCATTCCAAATCGCAAAACCCCATAAGTTCCCAACTTTGCCAGCACTCCACCAAGAAGAATCGCAATGGGGGCTGAAGCTTCAACGTAAGCATCTGGTAACCAAGTGTGTAGAGGAACAAGAGGAATTTTGATACCAAATCCCAACAAAATTCCGCAAAGAAGAATGATTTGCAGTGTTGTCGATAGAGTTTGAGTTGCCAGAGTATTGTAATTAAAATCAGTCGAGCCTGTGAGCCATACTGTCCCTAAGAATGTTGCTAGAATTAATGCTCCTGACACAGCAGTATAAATCAGAAATTTGATGCCAGCATAAGCTCGGTTTTGACCGCCCCAAATCGAAATCAGCAGATAGAAAGGGATTAATTCTAGTTCATAGAACAAGAAGAAGAGCAATAAATTCTGTGCTGCAAAGGCTCCTGCAACTCCTCCACTTACTAATAAAATTAGGGAATAAAAAAGTCGGGGGCGTTCCGTTTGTTGATTGCTGCTATAAATAGCAATCCAAGTTAGCAAACTATTTAACAGCAGCATCAATATGGAAAGCCCATCAGCTCCTAATTGATAGTTTAAACCAAGGGTTTCATTCCAAGGCAAATATTCCTGCAACTGTATTCCTGAATTAGAGACATCAAATTTTAGTAGCAGGAAAATATTCCACAGGAGAACTATCCCAGCAGTTGTTAGGGCTGTGAGACGAACATTACTTGCAGGTATAGCTTTTGGTAAAAAACTAATAACAACAGCACCTAAAATAGGCAGCCAAATCAAAGTGCTCAACATAGATAAGTTCAATCTAAAAGACGTGTTTTGTTTTTATTTACTAGAAAAACAAGTTCATTAAATGAACTCCCCAGTATTCCCAACTCATCAATGCTCCTAAAACACCGACTCCTAACAGCACGGTAAATGCATAAAACTGTGTTTGCCCGGAGGTGCTGTATTTCAAACTTTGTCCGCTTAAGATGGAAATTAAGCCAACCAAGTTAACAATTCCATCAAATACGAAACGGTCGATGATATCTGCTAGTTTTGAAATTAGGTCAACGCTCAAAACTATACTTCCCCGATACAGTTTTGGAGTGTAGAAATCGTATGCCAGTAAATCTTGTAATACCTTTAAAGGGAAGCGAATAGGTTTGGCAATTATGTTGCCCAGATAAATGACGCTACTAATGCTGCAACCAAAAATACTCGACCATATCAGTAGTAGTGCGACATCTTTGTTGAGTTCTGCCCAAGCAGGTAGTAGCGATAAACTTTGCAACACCAAAGGTAAATGAAGCGTAAAACCAAGCAACACAATCATGGGTAGAGCCATTTGCCAACTGACTTCTGGCGATCGCTCGCTCATTTGTTTTGGTTTCCCACCAAATATTAAACTGAATTCTCTCGTTAAGCTGAAAGCTGTTAACGTGTTGACAAATATGATGATTCCTACAAGCCAAGGTTGAGTTTCCCACAATCCTGATGCTAGTTTTAGTAATGCCCAAAAACCCCCTAAAGGTGGAAAACCAATCAATCCTAAAGTTCCTACTGCATAAGCTATGCCTGATACGGGACGGCGCGTCCAAAGTCCTCCCAAAAGAGTAACATCTTGAGTAATGCTATTCCAGACAACAGCACCAGTACTCATAACTAAAAGTGCTGCGGCTAAGGCATGGGTAAGAACTAACAGCAATGCTGCTTCATCTTGTTGCGTTCCTACAGCGATAAACACCATACCCATGTAAGCACTTACAGAGTATGATAAGCAACGTTTGATATCAACTTGAGCGATCGCAATCAAAGAACCACCTAGCGCTGTGACTGCACCAATTGCTACCATAACAGAGCTAACTACAGGCGACAAACTTAAAACAGGTTGCAGCTTAATCAGTACCCAAGCACCACTAGCAACAACTACCGAGTTCCGTAGAATCGTACTAGGAATAGGTCCTTCCATTGCTTCATCTAACCACAAATGCAAAGGAAACTGAGCGCATTTACCCATCGGACCTGCAATGAGTGCTAAGCATGTTAAAGTCAAGAAAACAGGGTTGACATCAGCAGTCTCCGCCCACTGAGCTAAATCTGTATAGTTCCAAGTTCCAGCAACAGACCAAATTGCCAAAACCCCCATAAGCAAAAATAAGTCTCCAACCCGTTTGGTTAAGAAAGCATCTCTAGCGCCAGTCACAACCAGGGGTTGACTAAACCAAAGTCCTACTAGTAGGTAAGTTCCCAGAGTCAGGATTTCCAGAATGACATAACTGAAGAACAACGAGTTACACAATGCAAGAGCGCAAAGACCTGCTTCAAACAATCCTAGGAGAGAATAGAAGCGAGCCCAGCCCCAATCCATTTCCATGTAGCCAATAGCAAAAATTTGTGCCAACAAATTTAAGCCAGTAATGACAATTATCGCACCCACACTTGCTGAGGATACGGATATATCAATAGAGAGATTTAAACCCGCCGTACTTAGCCAAGGTATAGATACGTCATATGGCGCTTGATTCCAAGTTGCAGGAAATGCTAAAGCCGCATGAACAAACGACAAAAATGTCATTACCGAGTTGACATAGCCTGCTGGTCTTGGTCCTGTACGCCGAATGATTCCCGGCGACCAAAAGATGGCTAAACAACAGCCAACAAGCGAATAGCAAGGAATTAACCAAACAGATTCAAGCAGAAAAGAAGCCATTAAATCTCCTTTAAATTTGCAGCAAAATAGAACGCTGTTATCACATAACAACTGTTACTTTTTTCTCTCCCAAAGACGACCTACTTGAATAAACCCCCGAGAAGCAAAGAACTTTAAGAAAGAGGAAAACAAAATCGGTCACCTTGTAGTAAGGAGAGAGTTTTCCTAAAAATGCAAATATGCATTGAAAATTTAAGTGTTGTTTAATCTTCTTAATAGATTATCTTCTATTGTCATCAAAAGTAAATTAGTGAACTACATAATTAATAGATGCTTACTCTAAGAAAATCTTATATTTGTAAAATTTCTTATTATTGTTATTGATTTTTCTCTATGGTAGTCGGAAGCTCTGTATCTCTAGGCGGATACGCTTTGCACCGAGGCTAACTTCTATATGCAGCCTGAATATACTATGGAACTCTTATTTGATTTATGAAATGCTAGTAGGTAGGGCTAAAGCCCACCATTCGCCGTTGGTTGGCATTGCTCACCCTACTATCTTTCATAAAATTTACTAAACTTAACAATTAAGGGATAGCTTTATCATTTACAGAAAGAAACACGTAATACCCACAATTCCTGCACCTGCTAAGATAGGCGCAGGATCGATGCCAATCAGCTTGAGTATAGTCACTCCGGCACTAAAGTAGACGAAATATTTGACAAAACTCCGCATTAAGGGAATAAGCGTCAGCCGTTTCTGTCGCTGTATTCCCGTTGCATCTGTAGTTTTTAAATAAAACTCATCAAGAATAAAGTAAGCGACTTCAATCAAAACGTTGCTAATAAAGAAAACTCCAATAATCTGCACAATTTTAGGGGTATAAGAACTAAGTATTTCTTGCTTGCCGTTGAAATATAATCATCTCAGTACCAACCACAGGATTACGCGCTACTAACCTACCTTGAGAGTCGATAATTTCTAGATGACTGAAATCCAAGTCCTTTGAGCGCTGTAATATATCCGCCGCAAGTTTGTCTTGTTGCGATTGTTTCAGATTATACCATTCGTTACTAATTTTGATAATCAGATTGCTGCTACGGAAGTTAGCTTGGATAGACTGTATCAATCCAGAGGCAAAGCGATCGCTAATTTCTGCAACTTGATTTTCGATAGCTGCGATCAATGTTTGTTCTGGAGTTAAGATTATCTCTGGTGTTGGAGTAGGAGTAGGTTCTGGCAATGGGCTTTCCTCAACCTGTGGCGGAACTTCTCCTGTAACTGGTGGAAGTGTTTCTTCTGCTTGTGGTGTTGGAGTTTCCTCAATTTGTGGAAGTGTTTCTTCCTCTGCAACTGATGGAGGTGTTTCTTCTGCTTGTGGTGTTGGAGTTTCCTCAATTTGTGGAAGTGGAACTTCTTCTGCAACTGGTGGAGTTGTTATTGTTGTAGGAGGTGCTTCTTGAGTTGGTGGAACAGTAGCAACCTCAGTAGGTTTACCAGAGAGGACAGAAGAAGTTATCCAGAAAGTAACGACAGCAATTCCAGCAATAATCCCTGTCAAAGCTGTATCTGAGAACTTAGTTGATAAATTTTCTGGTAAGAACGAGCGGATTTTCCCTAAAACCACACCCCACCCTTGTAAAGATGCTCCACCTCTCGTATCTACAGCTCCAACGGGAGATTCTGTCTCTATTTTATCCACCGTCGCTTCTAAAATTCCAATCGTTCCTCTCAGAATTCCGATAATAAAAGACTTCCAAACAGGTTGAACTCTTTTGGAAGGTTGAGTGACTTGCTCAATCCTTTGCTGGGACTGACTCTCCTTTGGTTCGGGAGAAGAAGGTGGTTGTTGATTCTGATTGTCTTGTGACATAAAACGTGATTTCAAAAGCCACTGCTTGAGGTTGCTACTCCTCAGCTAATTTAACACTGCTTTGCCTCAGATTGTAGGGATTTCCAAGAACTATAGGAATCATAAAGAATTTGTAAAAATTTCTAAGTACTGTAGGTAGGGCTAAAGCCCACCAATAGTGTTTCAATGGGCATTCCTTGCTATTTTGATGCGGTACTCTAGTACAGTTCGGCAATACCTACCAATAGTGTTTCGGTGGGTATTGCCCGCCATACTACATATATTTCAAACATCAAATACGAGACTGATAAATTATGCTTGTCCAACCAATCTGGTTTAGGCGAGTGCATAATTTTCATGAAGTTATGTCTTTTTACTCGAAAAAGCGCTATATCTTTATTCTCTAGAGAGAGGTATAATATTCTTAATTATTTCTAGGGGATGATTGGCGAATCTATTATAAAACTACACAATATTAATAGTCTAAACATTCTTCTAACTTTAGATTGTTAACGACTAAATAATCGTTATAACTAATAATTATTTAGTCCTTAGCAACACTGTTATAGCAATCTTATTTGATTTATGAAATACAAGTAGGGGAGCCATCCTTTGCGATAAATGATTTAGGGCTGCTATGGGAATGTTTACTATTACCTGTAAATATCATTTCAATTTTACAATTTACTATGGCAAAGTCAATAGAGTTCAACTTATTTGCACCTTATAATGAAGGCGCTGCGGTCATTGGTTGTTTTTCTAACTGGGAACCAATCCCAATGAAAAAGGGTGATGATGGTTATTTTCGCACAACTATTGAATTAGAGGACGGTACTTATCAATATAAATTTCGCGTTCAATCTAAATCTTGGTTTTTTGAACCCGACCAATGGGTAGATGTGACCGACCCTTACGCTACTAACATTGATGAATGGGGCGGACATGACAATGGTCTTATACAAATAAAAGATGGCGAACGTATTGTTGATACTTATGTTTGGCAACATGACGATAAACCTTTGCCCGTAGACCATGAATTAGTGATTTATGAATTACATGTTGCTGATTTTTCTGGTGGTGAAGATGATCCTGATACACGTGGAAAATACAAGCACGTTGTAGAAAAGTTGGATTATCTGTGCGAACTAGGAATTAACGCTATTGAGTTAATGCCAGTTAAAGAATATCCAGGCAGTTATAGTTGGGGTTATAATCCTCGTTACTTTTTCGCCACAGAGTCAAGTTATGGTTCAACAGCAGAGTTAAAAAATCTCATTGATGAGTGCCATGCTAGAGGCATTCGTGTCATTATGGATGGTATTTATAACCATTCAGAAGCATCTTGTCCCCTCACACAAATAGATCACGATTATTGGTATCATCATTCTCCCCGCGATCCCGATAATAACTGGGGTCCCGAATTTAATTACGAACACTATGATGAAAATTTAGAGACATATCCTGCTCGAAGATTTATTGGAGATACGGTTCGGTTTTGGATTAGTGAATATCATCTCGACGGTATTCGTTATGATGCGGCACGGCAAATTGCTAACTATGACTTCATGCACTGGATTGTAGAGGAAACTAAAAAAACAGCTAGCATGAAGCCTTTTTATAATGTTGCCGAGCACATTCCTGAAACTCCTAGCATTACCAATACTGATGGACCGATGGATGGTTGCTGGCATGATAGTTTCCTACATACTATTGTTCCACACCTTTGCGGTGATACCTTTGATATAGAACAACTTAAAGATGTCATTGACTGTAAGCGCCAAGGTTTCATGGGTAGTACGAATGTTGTGAATTACCTGGCAAACCACGACCACGATCGCCTGATAGTAGAATTAGGAAACCGCAATATTTTTGATGAAGATGCTTTTAGACGATTGAAGTTGGGTGCAGTTCTCCTAATGACAGCCATAGGTATACCTATGCTTTGGATGGGTCAAGAATTTGGGGAGTACAAGCCAAAAACCCAAGAGTCAGCCAAAATTGATTGGAAATTGCTGGGCAATGATTTGAATCGTGGCTTATTTGAATATTACAAAGGTTTGATTAACCTGCGGAAACACAATCATGCTCTTTACACGGCAAATATTGACTTCATTCATGAAAATCCAGAGGCAAAAGTTTTTGCCTACAGCCGATGGAACGATGAAGGTTCTCGTGTTGTTGTCGTTGTCAATTTCTCAGAAAACTTCCTTAGTGGGTATCATGTGCCTAACTTCCCTAATACTGGTACGTGGCACGAATGGACTAGTAACTACGATATCGAAGCTGGTGATGACGGTATTGTAACTGACTTGGGAGCTTATGAAGCTAAAGTGTTTGTTTGGCAATAAGTAGACATATCACCCCGTTTACTTTCATTCCCATGCAGAGCATGGGAATGCCAAACAGAAGTTTAGTAAACCAAGTTTCCAGTTCCTCGTAATTGACGTAAGGAACTGATGCAAGCCGGACAATCGCATCCGAATAACTGAATGGCTGCATCACTTTCCTCATCAGAAAATTCCAACGTGGCAATGTTCTGTGCTGATTTTCCTGTTGTGACAGTCGATGAATTTTCAGAAGTAGATGCTTGTTTTCTTTCTGAATCTCGGATACATACCAATTTATTAACAGCATGAGGACTAGTTATACAAGTCTGACCATTTTTGGTATGGATTAATTGCTGGTTATTAGTAGCAGCATGAACGGGATGGATAACACCTAGTGTAGACATCAGCGATACAAAAACTGAAGAACTAGAAAGTAGGTTAAGTATAAGTTTTCTACTCATATTGTTAGAATTCCTAGAAAAGGTATAGTTGACCATTTAAGGTATTCGATCTACTGTTCGAGGTCAAGTGGATTTATACTGGAATGGCTAAATTGACAATGTTTATTATAGATAAGTTTCTAGCTTTCATTAAATTTATGTAACTATTTATAGAATAAGAATATTCTTATAAATTTTAAAGCATAGAAAATTTTTACGAAAGCTTAAAATAAGAAAACTCTCATATTTGAGAATATTATTAGTAAAATTGTCTGATGTCAGAAAAATGGTGCGTTTGGTTCCCACACCACTTTGGTAGATGCTTACTTGGCTTGTAACCATTTATTACCGCAACTACCCGAACATAAACCAAAAAAGTGAAGAACTCGGAAAGAAAAAGACGAAATAGCAAGAAACTATCTTTTTACTCGCTCCATACTAGTATGGGTAATATTTTAAGTTTTTTGTCCACTTCATAATTATTTAAGTAGCTCGTCACAAATAAAGCTAACTAGTCAGGCTCGTTGTTTCTCATTTGTAAGGGTTTTAGCGGGTTTATATATCTTTACACAGTTCGGTTTCTTCTCACCTACCTACTTAGTTCGCGCATAAGAGGAAGGATGGCAAACCATCTCAATATCTTATTTTGGGAAACCGCTTAATGGAATGATGTTCTCATTGGCTGTTATTCTTACACTCCTTCACTGTTGCGATCGCTTTTCGATTGATTGGTTTAATTGGTTGAGAGTTAGCGATCGCCTTTTTTTCTAAATGAGGGAGCGATTACTTTTGCGTCTAAAACATTTAACTCTTGTGAGACGGATCGCTCAAAACACCGGCTATTTTTATTGTGCGATCGAGAGCCAGCGTCTAAAACACTTAACTCTTGTGGGACGGGCGTCCTCGCCCGTCTTTCTGGGCAAATTAAAATTGCAGCAACTCATTACGTCTTGGCAAGAGAGCACCCCTCGATCTACTTATATCAAGTCCGCTTAAAGACTTATTATAAAGATCGTAGGGTGCAGGTGTTCAAGGTGTTACTGACATCGCGTATCCAATCGCTCCGTAAATTACGCTTCTCAAACTGTCAAAGTTAGTACTATCATTTGTTAAGTCTTTTCTCATATCCCAACTTAATTCCAATTGCAGTCCCTTTCCGCTTGCATTCCGGTTAACAATGTTATTTTTATCCTCTCCCTTTAAATCGTAACAAGCTGGCTTTTGGTTTTCTTGCTCCTTTGTGCTTGGCTCTTTAACAGATGGGGCATTGATGGGAATCAGGTGATAACCATCAAGACTGGACTCAAAAACCGATTTGTTGCTGTTAACATAGTTAATAAATGCGGTAATTTGAGCTTTACTAGCTCCACCCACACAAATAGTGCCTTTAGAATAATTGGAATTCAAATCAGTCCTAGATTTGCCGTAGCCGTGAATGGCTACAGACTTTGGGTGTGCATTGACAAGCGCTTGGGCTTCTGGGTCGTCGAAGTGAGTCGAAGTGATGTGCAGAATTTGAAAACTGTTCTGACCTAACGAACGGCATTGACTGGTGTTAACATGACCATTTAAATCATACCTATCCCAACCGTACATCGTAGCAAGCTTGTGGCTAATGGCACTCGTTTCAGCTTCAATATCACCACCATGAAAAGAAAGTACTGTAACGTCCGTTCTCGAACTCGGAGCACTTGGACGGGTAATATCGTAATCCTCTGGTTGCTTGCAATCAACTGAAGTGGAGAGCGCATTCACACATTTTTTGCCATCAAAACAATCGAATACGTCCGCAGATACATAACCGGGCAAGACTGCAAAACTTATAAAGGCAAGCGACATCCCAGCCGGAATTGTTGAGAGAATTAGGCGTAGACTTTTGCTTATTGCATTGACACCGGAAGTCAAGCCACTCCTAAATATTTTCATCGACATGAAACAGTAAAGCCTTCAAAAGACAGTAACCAAGACTGTGGATTGCAAAGAGCGCAGTTCCAACAGACTCTTATATAATACAAGTATAATACATATGGAACTAGGCCAATGCAACCACCCCCACAGACTGGAAGTCTGTGGCTACACAAAGGAAGCCCACCTACGTGGGCTAAAACCCCGATCGCCCTTGCCTTGCGGGCTTTGTTTGTATAGCCCCACTCTTCTAGAGTGAGGGTATTTTGGCAGCGTGTATTGAAAATGGTATAACTTTTTAGAAGCGGTGTGTCAACCAATGGCTATAGCTATGCGATCGCTATTCAGTATGTGAGGTAAAAGTTTTGCTGCGTAGCAAAAAGTACACTAGAGGGTACTATCAAACTCAAGTGTAGCTTTTATAGAATGGACTGATGTATGTTTGTGCAACATCTTAGTCAGGGAAACTTTGTTGCACTGCCAGTTCGTAAGTAAGCTGCTTTGCTAAAGAAGCATGGATTAAATAAAGTGTAGGCTATCTAATAGTAGCAAGATGCTGCAAATTAGGAGGGGTGCGATGTCCGGTTTGGCAAGTACTCGTTGGGGCTGGTTGTTAGGGATATTGATGGGTAGTCTGGGCGCTGTTTGGGCTAATTGCGCTTTTGCCCAAATTACTCCGGATACAACACTGCCAAATAATTCCATCGTCACACCAGATGGCAGCACCTTCAATATTACAGGAGGGACAACTGCAGGCGCTAATCTGTTCCACAGTTTTAAAGATTTTTCTGTCCCGACTGGTAGCACTGCTTCTTTCAACAATGCAGCAGATATTCAAAACATCATTAGTCGGGTGACAGGTGGCGGGGTTTCTAATATTGATGGGTTAATTCGCACCTTAGGTGTCACCCAGAATCTAACCGTCATAAAAAGTCAGAATACCGTTAGTATCAGTCATGAATGGTCATTAATTTATACAAATAATTTCAATATTTACGGAAAAGTTGACTCAACGTTGATTCAAAGAAGTAGAGACACACAAAACAGCAACGACAGCCACACGTGGAGTTTTGAAACATGGATACCAACGTTGTTCAAAAACAGACAAACAAAGATAATAATAGAGAGTTTAACTATACTAAGTGGGGCTTTATCCTAGGGACTTCAATTGCTATGACTGCACTGATAGTTAGTGTAATAGTACCAGAAATTAGACGTTCTTTGCATCTGGAAAAAGATGGGGAGCAAACGCAAGAATTTGAACTGATTACACAAACAGAACAAGGAGCAACTTTACCAGGGGTAAAAATTCTGGTCATTTCTCAAGGTGCGCCTGAAGTTAAGGCAACTGATAATAATGGTTATGCTAAAGTTAAACTTCCCAGTAAAGGCGATGTTGTTGTCAATTTAAGTAAAGCAGGTTATCCAACTCAAAACTTTACGATTAACTTAGAAAACGAACAAAGTACAACCAGAATTGTACAGTTAAGCCAAGCGGGTGGACTTGAAGTTAAATCAAGCGATCGCTCTTGTAAGACTGTAGTTGCAGATCCACAAGACCCTACTTTAAATGTCCGTTCCGGACCCGGAACTCAATATTATAAGGTAACAGAATTACACAACGGGATGCAGATAGATGTAGTCAGCCAAAGAGACGGCTGGTTAGAGATTAATTCTCCAATCAAGGGTTGGATAGCGAGCACTCGTATTCAACAACTTTGCAATTAACAAAGCACTAGCTTTCCTTGAATTACAAAACAGTTTAGCTAAATCAAAAATGAGCGATCGTTGGCTAAAATTCCTAGTTTTGATGACATACACCTTATATTTTTCAGTGGCATGTCATCCAATCAAATCTTTACAAACTACAAAACCTTCAGTCCCTCCTGCTTCACCACCGATGCAAAGGAGTTTAACTCCTCAAAAAACTTCCCAAAATCTAAAAGATGACCAGCTAGTTGATATTCAAGTAATTAACAAAAACATATTGCTAGATATCCGCTATGCTACATCCAATAACTTTTTGAAAAAAAAGCTTTATCCTTCTGCGCGTTGCGTGTTGCGTGCAGCAGTAGCCAAAAGACTGTCTCAAGTCCAAGCTTCTTTACAAGAACAAAAACTGAATTTAAAGGTTTATGACTGCTACAGACCTCTATCTATACAGAAACAGATGTGGAAAGTACTACCTGATGAAAGATATGTAGCCAATCCTACTAAAGGTTCTCGGCATAATCGCGGTGCGGCTGTAGATCTACGCCTTGTTGACGCCACCGGTAAGGAACTTCAGATGCCCAGTGCCTTCGATGATTTTACTGTAGCAGCACATAGAAATTATAGTGGCGGCAGCGCTCAAGCAAGGAACAATCGTACCTTGCTTGAGAATGCAATGGCAAAACATGGGTTTATCGGACTAACAACAGAATGGTGGCACTTTGATGCTTTGGGTTGGGAGAAATTTCCAGCGATCGACGTGCCATTTAATCTAATTCCTCCTATTACCTTGATATAAGTCGCTCAATAATCGTTCTCTGTTTATTTTTAAATCATAATGAACAAACATGAACAAAATTAAACTAATTTTATTGGCTTTTTCAACACTCAGTTTATTCATAATTGGGCTTAACCTACTCAGGTTTACCCAAAAAGAAGAAGTCAAAGCAGTTACTCGACTAGTAAAATCTAATACGCTTCCCTTATCTCGTCTTCAGCCAGAAGTCATCAAAAAATTCCTTGACAGTCAAGATATTAACTCTGCTGTTATACACGTTGAACAGGGGTGGAAGCAGCAATATGAAGAATATGTGCAGGGAAGACTACCTTCAAATCAGGTTTTTGAAGTAAAACAAATAAGTCAAACTCTAAATAAAATTAGCCAGAGAGTTGGTAAAAAAAGTGCTATAATATACGCAGTACCAACTCCTAACCACCTAGAGTTGATATTGGTACCGCCGGATAGATTACCGATTCACAAGCGTATTCCAGCAGCGAAAAAAGAGGTATTAGTTAGCTTAGTCACTAAATTCCGTACTGATATTGTTAATCCTGATTCTCAGCGCAGTGAGTATCTGAGTTCCGGTAAAAAAGTATATGATTTGCTGATTGCTCCCTTAGAATCTGAATTACGATCGCAAGGTATCAATAATCTTATATTTTGTTTGGGTAGTGGGTTACGAACTGCTCCTTTAGCAGCGATTTACGATGGTGAAAAATTTTTAGTTGAGAAATATAGTTTAGGAATTATTCCTGCTTTCAATCTCCTAGATTTTCAACCTATAAATATTACGGACAACCAAGTTTTAGCAATGGGAGCATCGGAATTCAAAAATCTGAAACCTTTACCGGCTGTTCCCTTAGAATTATCTAATATTATCAGCAATAAATGGACGGGAAAATCTTTATTAAACCAAGAGTTTACTCTAAAAAATCTCAAGAAAGAACGTGCTATTTATCCTTTTGGAATAGTACATTTAGCTACCCACGCTGAATTGTCTCCTGGTTCTATCAAGCAATCTTACATTCAGTTTTGGGATACCCAAGTTCGCTTAGATGAACTTAAAACTCTGGGACTAGATAATCCGACTGTACAGTTATTGGTTTTGAGTGCTTGTCGTACTGTATTAGGCGATCCTCAAGCTGAATTGGGGTTTGCTGGGTTAGCTGTACAGTCGGGAGCAAAAGCGGCTTTGGCAAGTCTTTGGTCGGTTGATGATAGTGGTACTTTAGCTTTGATGATTCAATTTTATGAAAAACTTAAAGCTAATCCAGTTAAGTCAGAAGCATTACGACAAGCTCAAATTGCTATGCTTAAACAGCAGGTAAGTTTGAAAAATAATTCAGTAATTCGTAGGAGTGGTTCTTTAGCTTCGCAAATTGTCGCGAATCTTGATAGCCAGGAGTTATCCCATCCTTATTATTGGTCTGGATTTACATTGATTGGAAATCCTTGGTAGTATGATTGTTAATATTTCCTAATTGAATTTTTTATGCGTCCACGTCAAAATATTACCGAAATTTTTTCTACTTTTTTAAAACTTGAGTCCGATAAATTTAATAGTTGGATAACTGATGCTAAACTATTTCGGAGCATGAGAGCTTGTTTAAATAACCTGACTGAAGTACAAGTATCTGAGGATTTCTGGGCTATTTATTGGCACAAACAAGCACAAAAATCGGAAAAATCGGCAGTTGCTTTAGGACATATGTCTGCTTATCTACAAGAATCTTGTTACTGGACTGTACAAAAAATGATGCGACGGTTGCAAGAGTCTAACGATAAAATGCCAGACTTTTTTCAAGTGGCGATCGCATCTGTTCCCAAAATTCTCAAATCTTGCAATCCCGATGTTACTGGTAGCGTCAAAGGTTATGCGAGTATCACTTTTGGTAATATTATTCGAGATTACCTGCGGCAAACTCGGGAAACTAATTTGTGTACTAATTGGGCTTTATTGCTCAAAGTTAGTCGTAAACTGCTTGCGGAATCTCTACACGATGCTGGACTTGATGCTGCAACTATCGAAAGTTATCTGCTTGCTTGGACTTGTTTTGAAAGCATTTATCTACCGCGAAAATCACCCCAATTGAGACAAATTGTAGCACCAGCGACAACTTGGGAAGCGATCGCCACCGCTTATAACCAAATGCGTCACCAGCTTTCTTCCCCGACAAAGGAATGTAGTAAAGAAACTATAGAACGCTGGTTAATAGAATGTGGAAACCAACTGCGTAAATATTTGTTTCCTTCTGTTAAATCCCTCAACGCTCCCAAACCAGGATACGAAGAAGGGGAATTACAGGATGAATTAGTAGATACATATCGAGAACCCTTGCTCACTCAATTGATTCAACAAGAAGAACAAGCTGTACGTCTTGAACAAAAAAATCAAATTAACAATGCTCTAAAAGCTGCGATCGCCAAGTTAGATTCTCCCGCTCAACAAATACTACAATTGTATTATCAACAAAGTTTAACTCAAAAGCAGATTGCTCAAGAATTAGCAGTCCAACAATACACCGTCTCCCGTAAATTATCTAAAATACGCGAATCGTTATTACTAACCTTAACCTCTTGGAGTCAGGAAACCATGCATATTTCCGTAACCTCAGACGTGGTTAAGTATATCAACACAATTTTGGAGGAATGGTTGCAAGCACATTATCACAATGGTACTACTCCCTTCCCGCTAGAAGATTACCAAAAATGTATTATATAAATACAAACAAACTACAAAAGAAACTCTTGTTTCTATAATTAATGAAAACGAGATGAATGTGTAGGAGTTGATAGATTTTTTTAGAAAAAACCACCATGATAGTCTGGAGTGACAGAATTCTATTTGACAAATGATTGTTAACTCGCACAATTAACCAACAATGAGCGCCAAAAATGTTTGTCTAAAAAGATAACGGCGCTCCGCGCCGTTCTGCGAGCGTCAACAACTTTATAGATGATTTCAATAATGGATGAGCGCAAATATGTCTTGAGTAGCAAAAAGAAAGAAAATCTCAACTAAGTGGGTTCAACTTTTGAGGAAATAGCTCAAAAAATGTTTATCGAAAAAGACAACGGCGCTCCGCGCCGCTCTGCGAGCGCTAACAACTTTGTAGATGATGAGACTTTTTTCACTCAATTTCTTCACAACAAATATGTAGAAATTTGGTTGAATCTTTGTTCAATACACTGTAAAGCGCGAAGCGCGATCGGCTTCGCTTGACGGCATCCGTCCTTATCGCATCCCAAGCCGAGCAAAAAAGACGCCATCAATTCAGGTTTAGGACTTCTGTAGTTTCCGAACTACTATACATGATTCCCACCAAATTATAATATCATATACACGGAAGCGACTCTGTGGCATTATGAGTAAATATAGGTTAAATCGAACTTTTCGATTGGAAACTTACGAATTAGATTTAGATTTATGGCAAAAATTGTATTATAAACATCAACAAGAATATTTACGAAAAAGGCTAACAGCAATTAAATACTTGTGCGAAGGGAAAACAAGAGCAGAAGTCTCTGAATTATTAAAGTGTAGTTACAAAACTTTGTCAATCTGGATTGATAAGTTTCTTGAAGGCGGTTTACTTGAGTTAGTGAAACCAATAACGCATCAACTGGCTTCGAGTTTAAGCCCAGAACAAAAACAAGAAATTAAAAGAATGCTGCTGACTGAAAGACCAATAGACTATGGGATTGATAGAAATATTTGGACAGGCGAAATAATTAGCTCTGTGATTGAATTACGATGGGAGGTGAAACTGAAAACAACTCGAATATATGAAATTTTATCAGAATTAAAGTTATCGGATCAAAAAGCTCATCGAGATTATGCTAATGCTGACCAAGAGCAACAAAAGACTTTTGTATCAACCTTTAAAAAAAAACTGCAATTAAAGGAAGAAAAAGAAAAAATCGTATGTTTTGATGAATTCGCTGTCTACGACCGTCCAAGTATGTTTTATGGATGGGCGGAAAAAAATACACGTCCTCAGGTACCAAGTAACGAAAAAGGACGTAGAAATAAATTAAATGGAATGATTTCAGTAGATACTGTAACAGGTGAAGAATATTTAAAATTAACAGAAAAATCAAAAACGGAAGATGTATCTAATTACTTTGCTTTACTTGCTAGTGACTGTGCTAAACAGGGTGTGCAAAAACTCACTGTGATTTTGGATAATAATTCTACCCATAAACAAAAAATGAAAACTCAACTACAGTTGCATCTGGTAAATTTAAACATTCAGGACAAGATTACTGTAGAGTTTATTCATACTCCTGCCTATTCTCCAGATTTCAATTTAGCAGAATATATTATTCATCTAGTGAGACTACAGCTTTTACATCATCTGCCGCTAGGCGTAAATATTCAACAGGTACGAGAGAAATTAGAAACATACTTTCAGAATTTTCAGATTCAAACACCACAACAAATCCAAAATATCATTCACCATATTTCCTCAAAAGTTGAACCCACTTAGTTGAGATTTTCTTTCTTTTTGCTACTCAAGACATATTTGCGCTCATCCATTATTGAAATCATCTATAAAGTTGTTGACGATCGCAGAACGGCGCGGAGCGCCGTTGTCTTTTTAGACAAACATTTTTGGCGCTCATTGTTGGTTAATTGTGCGAGTTGACAATCATTTGTCAAATAGAATTCTGTCACTCCAGACTATCATGGTAGTTTTTTCTAAAAAAATCTATCAACTTCTACACATTCATCTCGTTTTCATTAATTATAGAAACAAGAGTTTCTTTTGTAGTTTGTTTGTATTTACATAATACATTTTTGGTAATCTTCTAGCGGGAAGGGAGTAGTTGCTGTCAGCTTTGATATATCTTGCTTTGCGCGGAAGTCTTTACAAGTTTTAAAAAACACACTAGCTTCACTGAACAACCGAAAAAATTAGTACTTGCGGAAGCTTTATGATTCCATTCTGCGTCTGCGGACAAATTATGCTTCCAATGTTAGGACTTACTGACAATGCAGTAACGCAATAATAAGGGTTTCAGACATTGAAAAACTCGGTTATGTTTCCAGACCCTAAAATCTTTTGGGTATAGTGACATTTACCCTCACTGAATCGTTGAAACTCTCCTTTCATCAAATGGGATACCTCTGGCTGTGGAATACCGAGAAGATCGCTGATTTCGCGTTGTTTCAAGTTGCGCCCTTTCAGGAGACGGAGTACCTGAATCCCTATCTGGCCACGGGTAAAAAGTTCCGAAGCATCCGCCAAACTGAGGTCAGAAACTCCAGTACTTACCGCAAATTATTTTTTCTGTACCTGGTGAACCGTAAAAGAGCACGTTTAGTTCTAGGCAATATATATCAAGATACTCTCTCCTGCAGATGCCGCCGCCTTATAGAACTCCACCAGTTTTTTGAAGTAACCAACTAGCCAGTCACGCATTGTATTGCCTTTATCCCAATTAAGAGGAGGCATATTTTCTGACATCAGTACTTCAGGATTGTACCATTCCTTGAATTTATCCACGGTTAAGTGTTCCAGTTTTTCTGCCATTCGCTCTACTTGTTGAGGGTTAAGATAACGAGCAGCACCAAATGAGGTTTTATATGGTGTTGGGCTTCCCCCCATAATGATGTTTTCTAATGAGTCATCATCCCATGAGATACCACGCTGCTGAGCTTCAGTCTTTGTAATTGGATACTCATCCGTCATAACGAAATGAATTCCACACCAAGACTCATCCAAATTTAGAACATGGTCAGTTTGATGTTGAGCTTTTTTGATTACACTCTGAATCGCCTCTGGGAACTCAAGATTATTTTCCGAATTTTGTGTCTTAAATCTAACCAAGTATGCATTCATAATTCAAATTCTCCCACAAATATTACTAGAAGCATTATTTTGTAAAACTTAAATAGGATTGCTTTATCTCATCTGGTAAGATTGCCTGCTTGACTTCTTGAAAAACGGATATACCAAAATTTACAGCTGACAAAAATTCTGTTGGATTGGAAAAAGGTATTTTTGGCGATGCTGGCGAGTATTTAAATTCGGGATCTGATAATTGTGCTGCTTCTCTTGCTAGCTTTGGAAAAGGTCCACCTGCATATTCATGCTCGTTCTTTATTGAGAGAATCAGTTCCACATAGGAAAATGTGAACGCAATGTTTAAAACAAATTCCCATTTGTCAAAAGTTTCTTTATATGTTATCAAATTTTCCTTTTTATAGTATTTAAAATCTTGTGAAATAGATGATAATGCTGCTGCTAAATCTTCATAGCTAGCCATCGATTTTTTCTTATGACTAGAAATCGCCTCTTTCTTTTGCTCGTAGAAATTATAGTATCTCTGAGAAAAATTAATTGCATTTAACACACGAATCAGCTGGTTTGATAATTTTTCTTGAAGCATAATTTTAGAACATATATTTATATAAATCTTGTCATCTAGAATTTCAGGTCTTATAAATTTATTCCTCCGATGTATACCTAATTTCAATACCTTCACTCTTAGCAATCTGTTCAAAAGCATCTTTAGTAGCAGAGTTTAGATTACTATCGGGAACTTCGAGAACCAGCTTACCATCCAAAGGTTGACCGTCTAGTCTTGGATATTTATTAGACCTTATTTTAGTAGTACCAGGCATATATTTATCTTTCATCTCTTTCAAATATTCCCGGAATGTATCTGACTGGATCTTATCAAAATCAGTTGCTTTTCTAGATATAATAGCTTCTCCCGGTTCATAAGCATCAAGCCTTTTTCCATTATCCAAATGCACTTCATAATAGTCGTAGTTCTGGTTTGCAGTCTCATTGAATTTGTTGCCTCTTGCTATAGGACTGTCTTGTGTCCAATAGTCTGAAGCAGCGTTCCAGTCAGCTCGCACGCGTGGTTGCTGACCTTTCCTTTGCTTCCTTTGAACATACTGTTGGTATCTTTGTTCTAATTCTAAGTTTCGGAAGGTTCCATCAGAGTTCAATTCCTCAGTTTTCTGAGTCATTTCATCCATATTGCGATCGCTCGGTGCTTCAATAGACTCTCCTCAATGGAATTGCTTCTATTGCAATTCTAGCTTTTTGTATTAAAGATTTGCGCTGATCCTTCTTTGTAATAGGCAGTTTACTAAGCAAATCCGCTCCTCCAGGAAGTTTTTAGATGAAAGTACTTGGCGATCGCTCAAAGGGTGAGAAGCTGTTAGCTAATAACTGTACGTTCGCTGATTTTGCTAGGGTAAATTGATACTTATTTTTTATATTATCTGTCTGCTAAAAATTTTCGGCTCTATGTGTAATACACTTTTAACTAATTA
The DNA here is from genome assembly GCF_045865695.1 of Scytonema hankhaensis NUACC26. Taxonomy (NCBI): domain Bacteria; kingdom Bacillati; phylum Cyanobacteriota; class Cyanophyceae; order Nostocales; family Scytonemataceae; genus Scytonema; species Scytonema hankhaensis. The sequence goes on along the minus strand of NZ_BAACAP010000184.1, from coordinate 37,727 downwards.
AGTAAGTGATTTTTGTCACATATTATTAAAGTGGAATGCATTCTGTATACATTGTTTATGAATGTATACAGTTAGAGCTAACACCCAGTAACACGGGTGCGCTTCAAGCGTTCAAACTACCCCTTATAGCCATACCACCATGTAAATATTGAAGCCGTATCGCACTTCTTGATTTCCGTACTTTAATGTATTTTTTAGTACTTTATTTTGGACACCTTGCGGTTCTGCAACTGTAATAGCAGACTCATTCTCACTCGGTTCGGATGGTTCGTCCATGGGGTAACCATCCACTCTTCCAGAATGCACGGAGTGTTGGTGCAGTTCATCCATGTACTGTACTTGTGTTTCGTCAAGATACACCAAACTATACTCATACACGAATTGTAATGCGTCGTGTCTCATGCGAGAATAAACCGAGCGCTTGTTAATTCCATATTTTTTTTGAAAATCTTCTATAGAAAATTTTTAAAAAATATTTTTTTCTTCGGGTTGTCCAGTCAAATTTTTGGCCTTGTATTGTAACTTGTCCACCATACAACTCGCACTCTGTCTACTGTTGTCTTCAATACTGTCCAGTGGACTGTACAGTGGACGGTACAGTAAGAACTCCGTTTGTCAAATAAAGATTTCAACTAAAAAAGTCCCAATTTCCTCTTAATGGATAATCAGTTCCAAGCCTCAACTGTAAAGAGACTTATATACAAGTGTTTATTGTTACATTCTTTGTCTGAACCTAGATTTTTAAGCGGGAAGGGGGACGGGGGAATATTTGAGGAATAGGTAGGGCGATCGCTCTCAAGAAACCCGAAATTTGGTTGCGATCGGCAATATTAACTTGCAATGTTGCTGTATTAGGTACTCAGATTACCACCCACCAGAAGGGGGGTGTTAGCAGTCGTTAAGCATAAAGGCTTATCGCTTACCCATTTGCTAGCTGTGCAACAAAGGACGAGACTGGCTGCACCTAAAAGAATTGGGCATCATTGACACCCGAATCAGCTTCGACACTTGTAGGAAGCTGGATACCATGGCACGCTCGGAGTGGAAGCGCACCACCCAAATATGGTTTGAAATGGCGAAAAAGCGTATTGAGCAAGGCACAAGTGACATTGCTCAAAAATACAACCGAAGGAAGCGCGACCGCATCCAATCCGAATTTATTCTGGTGCAACGCAAGCATGGCTTGGCACGGGGTGACTGGGAAGAGATTAAGGAGGAAGATGAAGAGGAGATGACTGAAGAATGATTGCAGTATCAGCACCTTCCGTAGACGAACCGTAAAGAAGTAGGGCTTGCTGAAAAAGTCGGAAAAAAGCAAGATAAGGATTGATGAGTTGCTCAGCAAGAGCTAACTATAAGTATGTATTATCCACAAATTGGTAATCTATAATTTACCATAATATAACAGGGGAAAAAAGGTGTCGTTTTTAAAAATAGACACAAAAAAGCATAAAACAGCATTTGATGTAAGTGGTCATCTTTTTACTGGTAATAGTAACGTATCCTCAATCTCCTGTCTCACTTCGCGGCTGACATAACAATCGCTATTGAGGCAATCAACTAGGGCTCTTGCGTACTTAACGTGCTATATTTATGGGGAAATTAGCTGAAAAGCCTTATCTGGATTGTATTACAGCTATTATTACCTTCATAACAGTATTCTTTTCTAAAATTGAAACTAGAAGTGTCTGTAAGCCTTGCAAATAAAGCAGAACTATAAATTTTCCTAAAAATTTAGCACGATATGTACGAAAGAACCAAATCCTTAAGGGTGATAAACCCAGGAACTCGATCTGTTTGAAACTGACCCTCAATCCATTGCATTGCCAGATATTTCATAAATGTGGTCTTTCCCGCTCCCGGTTTACCCAGTACCATAAGATTGCTATATTGTTCTACTGCTTGTAGCCCCGGTACTCGCTTCTCTGCAATCCGGTTGAGTCCAAAACGGTCAAATTCTTCGGCTGTAGTACATTTTTCCAAAAGTTCCGCCAGCGCTAACCTTGTGCGTCCGGTAATTCTATCAAGAATGTTGACGTTGGTATAGATGCCGCGTTTTCCAGTCAGCTTAATTGGTTGGGTCATGTCCAGCACCCGCATTGTACCGCAACGCTGTTTAATATGAGGTTTTATCTTTTCACGCACCTCCTGTACTAGGACATTAATGTCAACACCGCTGTCCCGTACCTCCTCAACTGGCTCAGATGGCTGCTTGTTTGGTAAATCAACTGAGTCAGGTAAATCCACTAACCCGGAGATCGCTTCCCATTGAGATTCTAGTGTCAGTGCTTTGCAAATCTCTTGGAACTTATCAACTTGAATTTCCTCGCCTTTAAAGAATTTCTGGACAGTACTGCGACCGACTAAACCGGTCATTGCACCTGCAAGATTTAATTGTGTTCCATGCAATCTCTTCAAAGCTTTCTCAGCCCGTTCTAATCCAGTAGGAGTTGCTTTGACAGTTTGTCTCTTCTTGCTCATGCTTTGCTTCTAACGGTTTATAGATTACATTATCTACGCAATCAAAGGTCAAGCATAGGGCAATCAAAAGACGGTTGTAGGAAAACCATTGTGCAGTCAGGAGTTGAGGAATTGGGCGCGATGCTAGTAGTAACAAACTTCATGTCCCAAAACTACCATGCAACACTCACCACAACTTCCTGGCTCCAACTCAGTAGAAGCAAGCGTTGCCCAAGAACGTCTGCGCCAAGCACGCCTTAGTTTTAACTTAGCACTCGTTGCCACCGCTGTCTCTACTTTCATCAGCTTAGTCGGTGCTGCGCTGTTACTGACTCTAAGAGCGAATGAAGGCGCGGTGACGGCGGCAAGTGGAATGGTTGCCTGCGTGCGCTGCGTACAGTTAGCCAAAGATGCTAATGACAGACTTGATAGGATTGGGCAAGGTAAAAGTGAGACGACTTAAGGTGCGCTCTTTGGGTCAAAAATGCACTTTACCGCACCCGAATACCCTTTACGAAAAGATGATACAAATGGATAATGTAGAGACGCTTCAAACATCGCGTCTTTACAGAGTTTATATGTATCGCGATTAAAGTGAAATGGTATAAGTGGACAACGCACTTGTAGCACTTTGATTGTAATTGTAGGCAAGGTCACTACCCCACCCATGCTTAAAGTATGGACTCTGAGGAATGCCGCCAAATTTGGTGAAATAGATAATTGGAGTGCGTTACGACTTAATTTATGGAGGGCAAAAATGCGTGTTACGATCGCACAGCTAAAAAAAATGATTGAGGATGCGGAGGCAGCGCACGTTTCCCCTGCTAAGATAGAGGCTTTACGAAAGGAATTGGCTGAACTCGAGTCTGGAGCATTACATAGTCCAGCACCTGTTAATTTTGTGAAAGAAGACGAGCATAGCATTCGAGTTTCTACAGATCCTTTAGGTAAGGACGAGTTTAAAGGAGTTCCGCGCAAACCCTTTAAAGTACATCTAGCCCAGTAAAGCAAGTTGGCTGCAGAAGCGTCAAAACGTTCTTAGCTCTTGCTTTTCAATTCATCTTCGTGCTGGCAATAACAATGTATCCTCAATTTCCTGTCTTACTTCGCGGCTGACGTAACAATCGCTGTTGAGGCAATCAACTAGTAGTTTATTAGCATCGTAGTACTGCTGTAATAGTTCTTTTTGAGTGTCAGTAAATTGCCAATCGTGACCAATGTTGCGATGCTCAATCATTACGGCTCTGAGTTGTTCAGTCCAAACCCATTTGTCATATATTACCCAATCTTGAAGTACTTCATCGTTTTCATCTAAACCAGGTAATTTATTTTGAAATTCTTGAATTAGTTGTTGAAGCTTATTATTTGACTTAATATTTTGCAAAACAATAGAGAGAACTTTGTAGCTAGACCCAACATCAAGAGGACTATCAATTAAGTAAAATATTAAATTATCTATCAACATTTCTACTGGTAAAAAAAGTTCTTGATAATTTTTGACTTTTTCTATCGAGGCAAACAAAATAGAAACAACAACAACTTTATCTTTATTAACAGATACAAGAAAACTACCTTTCCCATAAATTTCAAAATAGGAAGCTCTCACTGCTGCCAATTTGTTGGGAGTATTGAGAGAATTGGCTTTTTGATTTACCCATTCTAAAAACTGTTGCAATTTATTATCTATAGGGACCAGACTATCAACCTTCTGCTTCATCAACTGCATCAATTCATCAGCCTTTCGCATCATCCCTGTGGTTAACAGAAAGACCTCTCGCCACCGCTTCTCAGTAATATGCTCTGCCAATCTTTCCCAAGCAGAATTGGCAACGATTTCTCTAGCAGCGAAATACTCATGAAATGTTAGGTGAGAAAAGGAATAAATACCTGTCGCCCGTGCTACTAGCAACCCGTGCTGGGCTTCAATCGACTTCAAAACGGCTTCGCTATCTAGTTCTAATTCCTTTGTTCTGGAGAAAGCTCATACTCACTAGCCAACTGAGTCAGAAAGTCCTGCGGGAATGGTTGCATCTGCTTAACTGTAATGTCCTAAAAGCTAGTTTAGCTAAGGATAAAAGATATGTAAGGCAATGTTAGGTTATGTCAGTCTAAGTTTCAGCAAAATCTCTCAAACGCAGTTGAGATATTGAGTGTAGAGGTGATGAGGACAGCTAGAACTCAAAGCTCTACTAAAAAATTGATAAACAAGGAGATACTTAATGAACAATCAAGAACCTCGTTTTGCCGATCGCTCCCAGCATACCGTAGATTTACAGAAAAATCCCAAACAACCTAACACCAACTCAGCAGTAGAAATGAATATCGCCCAAGAACGTCTGCGCCAAGCACGCCTCAGTTTCAATCTTGCCCTAGTCGCCACCGCTATGTCTAGCTTCATCAGTCTAACAGGTGCAGGACTGTTGCTGACAGAAAAGGCAAATGAGGGTGCGGTTACTGCTGCTGCAGGAATGGCTGCTAGCATTCGCTGTGTTCAGCTTGCCAAAGACGCCAATGACAGGCTTGAGAGGATTGGACAAGCTAAAAGATGAGAAATTTCGCGCTTCGTTCAAACGCTGGCAATGCGTTACAGTTTTATTGTCCGCGTCCTGGTTTACAATCTGCAAAACTATCATGCCTCCGTATCGAGGAAGCTAGCGATTCTCTTTCAGAGACACTACGTGAACGCCATCTCAATAACTGCTTCAACTGGATACTCAATTTCAGTAGCACGAGCAATTAGGGCAGCTCGAATTCGTTCAGGTAAGCGTTCCAAGATAACTTCGGCATCAGCAGAGGAAAGTTGTTCCAAAAGTTTTGCTTGCATAGCTTTACTGTTCGCTTGGGATTTGAACGTTATAAGGAGGTTCGGAGCTTCTCAGGATGATAGCTTCCAGTTCCAATAATAGCGCAGGGTTTTCCCAGTAAGAAATTGGTTGCACAGCAATACGAACTTCTTCATCACTATATTTGTCGAGCCACGCCCACAAAAAAGCTTTGTGCCCACCAATGAAGCGACTCCGCAGATTCTTAGTTTTACCGATTGTATTGCAACCCATCGGTTTTGTGTCTGATGGCATAGATACCAGGACGAGCAGGAATTTTGCCAAAAGAGCGGCTTAAGGGAAGGCATTGCTCAAAGGGAGTGAAGGCGATCGAGATTTTCACGGCAGGTAACTGTGTTAGGATGGTGGACACCTAATTGTTGTTCCAAAATTTCCAGAGCTTTTAGGTACAGAGGTTCAGCTTCGCTGTACCTTCCTTGGGATTTATAGAGTCCAGCCAGGTTGTTGAAACTGGTGGCGGTATCAGGATGCTCCTGTCCCAACAGGCGTTGCCACAGTTGCAAAGCTTTTAGGTACAGAGGTTCTGCTTCGCTGTACCTTCCTTGAGAGTGGTAGAGTAATGCCAGGTTATTGAGGCTTTGTGCGATATCAGGATGCTCCTGTCCCAGCAGGCGCTGCCTCAGTCGCAAAGCTTGCTGATACAGAGGTTCTGCTAGGTCGTAGCTTCTAAGAGATTTGTAGAGCAATGCCAGGTTATTGAGGCTTTGTGCGATATCAGGATGCTCCTGTCCCAGCAGGCGCTGCCTCAGTTGCAAAGCTTTTAGATACAGAGATTCTGCTTGGTCGTACTTTCCTTGGAAGTAGTAGAGTCCTGCCAGGTTATTGAGGCTTTGTGCGATATCAGGATGCTCCTGTCCCAACAGGTGTTGCCACAGTTGTAAAGCTTGCTGATACATTTGTTCAGCTTGGTTGTACCTTCCAAGGGATATGTATAGCGCTGCCAGGTTGTTGAGACTAGTGGCGACATTAGGATGCTCCTGTCCCAACAGGTGTTGCCACAGTTGCAAAGCTTTTAGGTACAGAGGTTCTGCTAGGTCGTACCTTCCTTGGGAATGGTAGAGTCCTGCCAAGTTGTTAAGACTAGCAGCGACATCAGGATGCTCCTGACCTAACAGGCGTTGTCTCAGTTCCAATGCTTGCTGATACATTTGTTCAGCTTGGTCGTACCTTCCAAGGGATTTGTATAGCACTGCCAGGTTGTTGAGACTAGTGGCGACATTAGGATGCTCCTGACCTAACAGGCGTTGCGTAAGTTGCAATGCTTGCTGGTAAAGGGGTTCAGCTAGGTCATACTTTCCTTGAGAGTAGTAGAGTTCTGCCAAGTTGTTGAGGCTAGTGGCGACATTAGGATGCTCCTGACCCAACAGGCGTTGCCACAGTTCCAATGCTTGCTGGTAAAGGGGTTCAGCTAGGTCGTACCTTCCTTGGGAATGGTAGATCCCAGCCAAGTTGTTGAGGCTAGTGGCGACATCAAGATGCTCCTGACCTAACAGGTGTTGTCGCAGTTCCAATGCTTGCTGATAAAGGGGTTCAGCTAGGTTGTACCTTCCTTGGGAATGGTACAGTAATGCCAAGTTGTTGAGACTAGTGGCGACATCAGGATGCTCCTGACCCAACAGGCGTTGCGTAAGTTGCAATGCTTGCTGATAAAGGGGTTCTGCTAGGTCGTACCTTCCTTGAGAGTAGTAAAGTAATGCCAAGTTGTTGAGGCTAAGTGCGATAAGGGGATGTTCTTTTCCCAAACGGTCTCGCACTACTGATAAACACTGCTTTAACCAAGGTTCTGCTAGCGCATACAAACCCTGTCCAGAATAAAACCAACCTATCCCAGTAAAAACCCCAAGTAAATCGTCATCCCTGACTGCATCAATAAAATTTTGGGCAACTTCTTTAAGGTGGGGAATCGCATCTTGTACCGATACAATGAATTCACGGGTGGGAGAATCAGGGATTTCCCGCGCAATAGCCCCCATCGCTGTAGCAAAAGCTTGTTTTAATTCTACCTCCAACTCTTCTCCATCAGCAGCAATCGATGTAGTCGGTGAACAAGAGTTCTGTGTCAATTTCCCTTGCAGGAACTCCCGAATCAAAGGATGAATTTTATAGCAACCGTTTTTCCCTTCCAGTTGTTGAATGAGATAGCGCTTGTAGAGTTGCTTTTTCGCCTCGTTCACATTTGACGAATCCCAATTCAGTAACTCACTTGCAGACTCTACCAATTTCCAAGGAATCACGTCTGGCGCAAACAAACTCAATAATTGGCTGACACGCTGTGTCATCATCGTGAGTTCTCGCCAACTTAATTCAAATGCAGCTTTAACTCCTAGCTGTGCTGCACTCAAAGTTGGCTGTTGGCGTTCCAGTGCTTCATCTTCCAATCGCTGTGTCTTTAGCCGAACTAACATCTCTGCCAAAGACAAATCTGGATCTTCTGCCAAATACTGTCCCACCAATTCCAAACCCAAAGGCAGATATCCCAACCAAGCACACAACTCTTTAGCTGTTTGCTGTTCTTTTTGTAACCGCTTCTTACCAAGACTCGCTGTGAGTAATGCCACAGCCTCTGTTTTTGACAGCACATCCAAGGGGATTTCTTTAACAAAATTGGGGTTGAGATTTCGCAAGCGAGTTGTCATTAATACCCGAAAACGATTATCCTTGGGCAATACCTGAAAGCAACTGCTGACATCGGTGACATCATCCAATACTACCAAGACTAATCCCTCAGATGGTTGCCAATGCTGCCAGCACCACTGTGCTTGTTCTTGAGGATTCAGCAGTTGTCCACCCAACTCTTTTGGGACTTCCTTACCTATATATTGCTGGTAAAATAGCACGATTTTTGCTGCTAAATTAGATTCTCTCGCATTTAACCAGCAAATACCACCAGAATAATCGGCTTCATGTGTTCGTGCATACTGCGTCGCCAATTCGGTTTTGCCAACTCCTCCCATACCTGCAACAGCAGCGATCGCTACAGTCTTTGATTTCTGCATTTCTCGATGCAGCTGACTCAGTTCCCGCTTTCGTCCAACAAATTTGTCAGCGCCTTTATAAGGAATATATTTTGGGGGATTTAACTTTGTCCGTTCCCGTTCGGACGACTCCAGTCAAAAGTTTAAAATTTGACTTTGAATGTTAATATCCCCTGTTCCCTGATTTAAGTTCACTACTTTTTCAATATTGTTCGTAAAACTTTGGTGACTTGAGGGTTGAGACGGTAAATTGTCCCCCTCCTGCGCTCCTTGAGTCACGTTTGGCGAGGCTAACGCTTGCGGTTGCGATTTGATAGCATTTTCTGGTTCTTGCACTGCTTGCGGAACTCCTGAGTCTGCGGTAGGAGGGGCTTCTATTCTGAGCGCGAGCGCTATAAACCCGCCTTTGGGCGATGCTTCCAAAGGGAGGCGTCTTTCGGGCGATCGCTCCCTCAGTTTTAGCACGGGAGTCTCTGATTCTGGAATCCCCTCTAAATCAATTGATGCACAGCCAACTTCAAAACAATCTTCATAAGAATAACCAGCACCTAACGTGTCATAGAATGCTACAGCAAACTTGATGGCAGCCACATCCCCAATCGCCCGGTTCATACCTATGACACAGTCAATATACTGGTAAATTGCATCGGCTTGTTCTTGACTATAACAGGCGTTGAGCAAAACACACTCTACCTTGCTCCTAAATAACTTAAATAACCTTGCCAGAGATTCACCACGCACCAGTTGCACTTGCCCAAAGTTATTCTCCAAAGCTAAACCAGTGCTTCCCAAACCATGCCCGCAAAAGTGAACAAGAGTCGGTTCGTGGTATAATAAAGCACGACGCAAGTCATCAGTTCGTACCGCCCACTCGGTCACAATTTCAAACTGCTCCCGATTTCTAGCTTGTCGCAGCGCTGCTTGGATTTCCCTTACCTCTTCATCCAAGCGTAACTTGTTTGTGTCCAAAGGATTTGCTGATAATATCAAGATTTTTTTCACGATTGTTATCGCTTGTGGGCAATACAACAACGCCTAAACTTTAATACAGCTTAACCATACTATTTTCCCAAATCTTGACAAGGGAATAACCCATATTCTTGCTCCAAAACCCCCAGTAACCTTTTCTCGTAATCGAGCTAATACAGATGCGCGACATTAAAACAATAAACCGCTTTGACATTAAGCCAAGGCGGTCTGCTTAATATAGTTATTGTCGGTATAAAGTCTGAAATTTGAATCATGGGGCTGCTTGAGCCAATCTGTGTTTAACCATGTCAGACTCAATTACTATAATGCAACATAGCTTTTTCGGTAACCTTTACCGAATACAGTGATTTGTCCGGTATCACCACGGGGCTTGAGGTCGCGCCATTTTAGCTCGCACAGTTCGCTCACCCGCAACCCAGCAAAGTAGAGCAAGCGGATAATGGTGCGATCGCGCTTGTTGGTTGTTACATTTATCAGTAATTGTACCTGTTCCTCAGTAAGAATTCGCTCAGCCAACCGATTTTTTCCTTTAGGGGACTTAACTAGTATTCCCAAATTAGACGGTATAACTCCTAGCTCTTTAGCAAAAGAAAATAAGCTTTTAATCGCTCCCACCGCCACCCGCTTGGAATTGTCGCTCTTACTGAGTGTCATCGCCCACAAATGGATGTCCATCAAAGTGCAATCTGCTAGGGGCTTATTGTTCACATGAAGAAAAAACCTAGAAGCATAGCGACGGTAGCCGTCAACGGTGTTTTTGCTTTTACCGTGCAGCCAGAGGTCAATTAATTCTGAGTTTGTGAGCGTGGCGGAACTATTCAACATTGGGTATTCTTATGTTGAATCCATTCCCATTAAACCTCAGCCGGAGAGCAAAAGTAATTTTTCGTTTTTATTTCACGCGTGGGATAAAGTTTGTCCTTTAACAAGAGTGCAATTTGAGTGTCTTTCTGTTTTTTATTTGTTCCATCATCTAGACTGATGATTTTTATATTGTTTCTATTCACATGATTAATTTGAAAAACAGCTTCTAATTCACAACAAATATTAGCGTCCAACAATTCTAAAATCCCTAAAACTTCATTTATTAGACAATCGTGTAATATTCTCGATTCATTTTGCAATCCAAATTCCCATTTAGGAGCTTCTGGTTTTCCTATAGGTGTTCCCCTCCAAATGTTATACTGGCTTACAAGTGACTTACGTTCACTTAATGGCATACGTCCATTTCTTAAGTTGAAACATAACTCTCCATTCTTGATCCCAAACTTAATATCTATACTTTCTCCTGAGTGGTTTGGACAGAGCTTTGGAATTCTTACTTCTGGTGTACCAAATGAAATGCTTAGATCAACCCGCAGCTTTTGGGGAGGAACAGCCTCGTAAAGCTTTATTTCAATAGTTGCCAAATTTGCATATATGTGTTCTTCAAATATCTTTGTTTCTACTGATTTTTTTATTTGTGTATAATAATTGGGCAACAATTCTTTGGCAATAATTTGCAAGCTGAAGTTTCCAGGATTTGATTGACGTGCAGCGAAAATTAGTTGTGGCAGAAAATTATCAGCTTCGGCTTTTCTTATTAACTCAAAAACAATTGTTCGTAAGCTGTTGCCAAGAGTAATTTCGTCTAAATTTTTCTCAAGCTCAAGCCACAACATTTGCTTTAATGATGAGCGGTCGGGAAAAGCATCAATTAGAGCATCGTGTAGTTGTTGACGCTGCTGCTTATTCATATTGTCAAGACAAGTTATACCAAGTTGCCAAAGTGAGTTTTATTTGCGGCCCAGATTCCCTACTAGGGCTATTTCATTCTATCATTACTATAAGCGATCGCACCATTACCTCCAGAACCAAAATGCAGTCATACTATGCACTCACAGGGATTGTTTAACTTATACCCAAACCCTTGGGCGCAAGCCTGAACTATTAGAGCAACGTGTGAAGTTCGCACAACGGTCGTTGCTATTACCGTGAAGTTGGGACGCTTAGGTGCGAAAAGCATGGGTCTAGAGTTGCTAGCTTACCTAAAATCTGTCCCTCTCTAGCCAGTTATACCGTTCTAAAAAAAAGAGGTAGATTGTTTGTAGAAAATTTATTGTATTATTTGTGCTATTGCTCATACAATCTGAAGTAAAATTTGTTAATAAACAAGCTAATTCTTAAAGGACACTGTCATGCTAGAAGAAAGCCGCATTGGACTAGCGGAGCTAATTGAGCAAGTCAAGCGCGAGTTGCTTTCAACAACACAAGATACAGAAGTGCCTCTTTTAAGTGTGGATACTGTAGAACTGGAGCTACAAGTGACAGTACGTAAAGAGGGAAAAGCTGGTTTAAAAGTTTATGTTGTTGAAATGGGTGGAGGAGGAAGCCTAGATGATATCCAAAAAGTAAAAGTTACCTTATCTCCACTTTTAACTAAAGAAGCACGCCTTGCTATTTACCAAAAGCGTTATCCACAGCGCTGGACAGAGTTAATGAATAAAAGTGTCGAAGCTTTGACTAAAGGTGGCGATGATAATTTAGGTGATGAGTACTGATAAGCTGAAGTTCAAGGAAGCATATAGGTGGAGTTATTAAGGTTATGTCTCTCACCCATAAATAAACGTCATTTCAAAATATCTGCCTACTCAAACGCAGGTGAGGGAGAAACTGAGTCAACATTGCCTTTTTTTGAGAACGATATCGATCTACTTAATACCGTCATCAAAACACTAGATGCTGTTGATTTTTCTTTGACACATTTTAAACAAGAAGAACTGGACTGGATGATAAGGCTTAGTCTTCTCAAAGAAGATAGGAGTGCTTTTCATCCAAACTTACTGGCAAATATTGGACACCATCTTTTCCAAGCTCTTTTTCCCGCAGCAAGTCAAGTAGAGAAAATATTGGAACGGGCAATCACTTTATCTGAAGATAGACACACCCAACTGCACATACAGTTTCAGTTTCATGCCAACTCTGAACAGCCTTATAGGCTACCTTATTATCCTTGGGAGTTAGTGCATAATGGTCAAAAATTTTTAGCACAGGATCGTGTTACTTTTTCGCGGTATATTGCTCATCGCAGTACACCACCTAACCTACCACCTGTTGATAAGGTTAATGTACTACTAATCTCCTCGGCAGCTTTTGATTTAGAGAATCAACTCAAGCCGTTTTCTAGCAGTGAACAACAAGCAATACGCAAAGGGATAGACAAAGCCACGCGAAAAAAATTAGTTTCTCTCACTAAACTTAAAGTGGCTAAGTTCAATGAATTACGTATTTATTTAACTGAGAATCGGGATAATAAAGCTCCTCATGTAATCCATTTTGATGGACATGGTATATATGGAAAGCGTTGTACTTTTGATAAATGCAGAAAAATTAATCCCGGCATCAAAATAGAAAAGTGCAAATGGTGTGGTTCTTCTCTAACTAGTCCTGAAGGATATTTAATTTTCGAGGATGATGAGAATAAAGCTGATTACGTCAGTGCTAGCAAGTTTGGCGATTTAATACAGCAAACTAGTTTTGGTAATGAAAAGCAACGGGGTGTATTCTTGGTAGTACTTAGCGCTTGCAAATCTGGGATGGCGTTGGCTGGTGATTCAGATTTTAATGGTATTGCTCAAAATTTGATTAGTCGGCAAGTACCTGCAGTCGTGGCGATGCAATATCTTATCAGAGTACCAGCTGCGACTGCTTTTGCGGAGCAGTTTTATCGCTCTTTAGGTCAACGAAATCTTTTGGCTACCGCAGTAAGCCATGCTCGTGAGGCAATGGGTTTTGATAGTAATCAATGGTATCGCCCAGTACTCTACCTACGTTGGAAGGATAACGAAGGCGGAACACTTTTTACTGAGTCGTCAGCATCCGTCTCACCACATGGAATAGAGCAGCAAGTAATTCAACATTTAGCTAATCAACGAGATTCTGTAACATCTACGGAAGTTTCTGTAGAGTTGAGTAATGCAGTAGATGAAGTAGTAGAATCTGTAATAAAACCAACTCAATTCCTTAATCGAGCAGAAATATGGTTGGAGGATGAAAATTTTAGATGGGAGTTAGCATCTAAACTCGCAAAGAAAACTTTAAAAGTAGAAAATTTAAGAATTTACAAAAGTTCACAAGCTAAAAAGCAAGCAAAAGATCGGTATCAAGTTAACTTGTATAACTGTCTAAATTGGCTTTTAGAGGCATTCAAAACTTGGCAAGCTAAAGAAATAGATAAATTTTACAAAGATTTAAGTGAGTTTCCTTGGCAACTTTATATTGAGGCTCTGAATCTTTTTAAGGAGATTGCATCTAAAGATGTTGATGACAGAAATGTAGTTCGTGTCATACATTTCCATGTTGATATCCTAATGGAGAAAATCAATAAATTTAAATAAATGTACAATTTCTTTTAAAATTTCCATCGTTTTTTCCTCCAATGACCTCTAACTAGAGTTCCGTTTCTATAATGTTCTTTAACCCAGGTAGAACCGTCTTTACCGTTAAAACTAACTGGCTGGCTTATTTGCAATCCTTGGGATAATTGGTTTTGTTTTGAACTTTTTATTTGATGAGAAATAGTTTTTTGAGGAGGTGGGGGCTTTGGTTCAAATTGTTTATTGTTAGCTTGATAAGTTTTGAGGCTTTCTATTGCTAATTCTAAGTAGAGTACAGTTTGTTCTACTTCTGAAGACTGCAAACTAATTAATCTAAAACGAATCCTTTCCAAAGTTTCTATAAATTGAGTTAAATAATCTTTTAATGTCATATAAAAAAAATTGAGTCGCTCTATCAATTTAGAATTGATTGAATCGGAAAAAATGCCACTTGGTTTATATTTTGATTTCCTAATATTTCATATTATGAGTGACTATCAAATAAGTCACTACCGCTAACTAGGACAGGATTTACTAACAAAATTTTCAAATCAAAAGCTAATAAATTTAGTCAATGTCAATTTACTAAAAATCCTAACAATAGACAGATAAATAATAGAAATAAATTGGAAAGTTATATTTGGGAAACTATCAGATAAATCTTCAATTTTTCAAAATAGACTTTTGATGCTAAAAGAAGATGAACGGCATCTAAATGCATTAGCACTGAGAGTCAAAGTATATATTAATACAAACAAAAAATATAGACTGTAGTGGTCTAGCAAGCTCAAATACGCAATCTTACTTTTGTCAGACCATCTTGCCATTAGCTAGAAATCTTAACGAATCTTGAAGCTCAGTGTTTTGAGCTTTAAGATGAGAAACAATAACGATAAGTATCTTACCCTTCTTGAACAAATTCGCTGGGGCGCAAAGCCTAAGTGTCCTTACTGCGAATCAACAAATGCAACAGCATATAAGGAGGAACGGAGATACCACTGTAATACTTGTTATACTTCGTACAGTGTTACCGTCGGTACGCTATTTCATAAAACTCATGTCAGCTTGGAAAAATGGTTTTTGGCAATTCGCCTTATCCTAAATTCGCCAGAAGGCATCAGTGTCCGTAAACTGGCAAAAGTTGTCGGAGTCAACAAGAATACTGCTTGCTATATGATTGAGCGTGTCCACAAAGCTGCATCTGAAGAGCGGGAACTCATACAAAAGCTTGTAAATATTCATCTCCCTAATTGACAGGGAGTTTACTGTGCAAAAAAGACCCCATGATGTGGGGTCTTTTTCAATGCTGTCCTAAATGTCACGAATTTGCTTTTCTACAGGTGCTAGGGCAACAGCAAGGGGCTGTGCGAACAATACAGACCAAGGTTTATATTTTAAACGAGCGATCGCACATTTCAGATGCTCCATCAGTCTCAAACCGTTGAATCTCAATCAAATAACCATCCGGGTCACGCAAAAAACAGTGGTATATTTTATACTTTTCGTTAAATGTGGGCGGCTTTTCAAATTCTACACCGCGTTGCTTGAGGTACTCGTACCACTGGTCTACAAGCTGGGTGACAATAGTGAAGATAACGCCCGTTCGTGTAGCGTCCTCTTTTGTTGCACTCTCGTTCCTTTGGCACAATCCCAAGTATCCAGAACCAGTTACAGTATAAATCCGGCAACTGCCTTGGTCAAGCCACAACTTCAGACCTAGCTTATCTTCATAGAACTTAGTCGAGGTGGCAAGGTCGTTGGTGTATAAAAAAGTGATTTGTTGGTCAATTGGTGGGGGAGACATGGGATGTGTTACCCGAAATACCTTCAACTCGCTTGAGTTGTTTGCTTGCTAGCCAAATACTGCTCGATCGCTTCTCTAATCAAATCCGGTATCGTGCAATTTTCTTGGTCAGCTAAATCCTTGAGTTGGCGCTTTATATCAGGATGTACCTGCGCCTTAACTTGCTCTGATAGCGGTTCAGACCTACCGTTGTCAAAGCGATATTTTGTACCAAAATCAGGGTTGCCACCTCTTCGCGCCATGAACAAATATCTAACCAACTCATTAACTAAATTTTCATACAGTACAACAACAGGTTTGTTTGCCCTATTAGTACTGTACGGTGCTATTGTAGTCATATGAATGAAAGAAGTGCAATTTCTTTCATCCAATATTTAAGTCTTCCACCGTCCCAATGATTCCTAAAGGATTGGAGCGGCAGTCGTTGCGCCCGGTAATTCCATAATGACACAAACTCAGAATGAAGGAAAGCTTGACCCAAAGCAGAATGCTCAGTCCAGTTTGGAGACCAATAATTCCCACTCCCAGGAAATTGCCTTTTCTGAGAAGCTTTCTTGGGATAACACTTTCAACGTCGAAGTTGTTGAACTTGGAGAACTCAGAGAAGAAGAGTTACATTTGCGCCTTCATCTAGAACGGAAGGTAGAAAGGTCATTTTACGAGGCGGGTAAGGCTTTGATGGAACTGCGGGACAAGCGTTTGTATCGAAACACACACAAAACCTTTGAAGAATACTGTCGCGATCGCTTTGGTCACAGTCGGCAAAAATCCAATTATTTGATAGCTGCTGCTGATATTTTTGAAAATTTGACAACCATTGGTTATATGCACCACAACGTCCACAACGTGTGTCTGGTAAGGGTTTGACGTTATGTGTAGTTTACACAATGTTGAAAGCTCATCGCTGTTGTCTCTGTCGTAAATACTCTAAAGTCCATCCACGTTCGAGCATAGTTTCAAAGGATACAGCTTGACCATTCGGTTCATAAACTATAATCCCTTGTTCTGTTCTTTGACTAGCGATAATAAGACCAGATGCCTTTGCTAAACAGTACCATTCAGAAAAAGTAGCTTCTAATTGACTAGCAACTCTATCTTCATCGGACTGTGACGGTACCCAACCGGATTCTAACGCTTTTCGGAATAATCCTACTTTTGACCGGATTTTTGTTCCCGTAGATAAAGCTTCTTTCACTACGGATAAAGCATTTTTTATTTGTTGCTTGGATGAAGATTTAACCAATTTGTTGAGGGGTTCATTAAGTTTAATTCCTAAAAGCTTTAATTCAGATTGTAACTCTTCATTGAGAAAAGAGTCAAGGATTTGAGCGGGTTGATTTTCTTGGTAAAAATCGACAATTTTATCAGAACTAGAAACTTTAGGAGATTGAGCGAGTTCTAATTCTTGCTTCAACAACTCATTGGCCGACTGAAGTTGCTGTATTTGCTCTACTTGTTTTTGATTTTCCAATTTCAAATGTTCCAGGAGCTTTTGAGTGTCTTGTTGTTGGTATAATTTACCAATCAATACCTGATTCGCTTGTTTAGATTCTAACAACATAGCATTCAATCTTTTAATTTCTGACCGGAGTGTGTAGATAATTGTAGCTTGGGAATTGTTTGACGCCGTTTTTTGTGAGGGAACTGGACGTTGTTGATGACTTAGGGAATGAATTCGTTCTTTTAACTCTGGATACTTATATATATAACTAGTAGAAACTCCTGCTAATCTAGCTACGTTAGCTATAGTTATGGGTTGATTAGAGCTAGTTAACTTTCTAATAGCTTTATCTGTTGCCTCAGAAGCGAAACGTTTTTTCTCTTGAGCTGCTTGACTTAGAGCAGCAACCCGTTTACTTTTTCCATCATTCATTAATCTTTCTCCAATTCATTAATAATATTGTTTAGGTTGTTCAAAACTTCTTCATTAACTTGAATTTGGCGCTTCCAGTTGTTAGCGAGTGCTATTTCTAAAGCTTGGTGAGTACGCTCTCTATGTTCTTTGTGTTTGTCTAAGAATTCTCTGGTAGTACGAAAATCACCACATTGAAGACAAGCATTCCCCTTAGAACAATCTAAATGTGCAGGCAAAGCACAATATCCATGAGTCAAAACTTCACCTAAAACTTGTTTTTTCATCCATTGTAGTTCTGCATTCTTGTCCAAATATGCAAATTCTGATTTGACAATTTCTCCGGTCATGTTAACAACTTTACTATGATAATTTTCAATCTCCTTTTTCAAAGTAGAATCCATAAGATGAGCATAAACTGAAGTCATAGTTGGCGAAGTATGTCCTAAATACCTCTGAATAATATGATGGGGAACATTATTGTTAATCATCTTTGTTCCTACTGTATGACGAAACTGGTGGCTTTGAAAGTGCCAAGTCGAGTGAGAATTATCGTGAATGTTAAACTTATAAGCCAACCAATTCAGATATTGATTAAATTTCTGAGATGACATGAGTTTAGGCAAGGGAGAAAATTCCACTAATTCTTGATTTTCAAAGTAACGAGTTGAACTACAAAACAAGTATTTATATTCAGAACTTAAAGAGTTACGAATATAGTCTTGTTGTGCCTTAATTACTCCGGCTAACTCATGAGAGATAGGAATAATATCTTCTTTTTTCATCTTCCAGCGTATGAACTTAAGAAACCATCCTCCTGTAGAATCTTGCTGTAAACAGTCCTTGTTTAACCCTACAAGCTCACTCACTCTTAATCCACACTCTTGAATAACTAATACCATTCGTTGTATCGGCTCTGGTAAAGCTATAAGATGCTGGTTAAGTTGCGATAGTACATCATCAGGAATAAACCGAGGTGTTACCTTAATATCTTTTTGTGCTGCACCGATCCAATCTCCTAAGAATTCATGAGAGATGTTAAACCAACCTTGGATATTACCTACATCTAAAAAAACTTTTAGACATATTAGATGTCTTTTGATATGAGACGGCTTATATTTTTGCTGCTTTAAGTAAATGTAGTATTCTGTTAAAATCCTCTCGTTTATTTGATGAACGTGGGTTAATTCTGGGAAAAACCTAGCTAAAAAGAAACTAAAGCATTTGATAGCTTTTAAATTTCCACAGATACTTAAAAATTCTAGACTAGCTGCTCGATAAAAAATATATTTTTTGGTAAATTCTTTCAACCAATTTTGTTGTATGCGCTGAAAGTACAACTTAGTCTCTGAGTTACCAGGACGCACCTTTAATCCTAATTCTTCAGCAGTCCACACATCCTTTGACCAAAACTTAGTTGGGTGAACCTGAGTGGGGTTAAGACTAGAAGATGAAATTTGTTTTTGATGAACCTGCATTATTTTTGATTTTCCAAGTATTCTTGATATTTCTGAGCTAAATCTTCATTATTGAGATGGACATAAGTATTAACTGTTGTTTGAATATCAGAATGCCCTAACCGTTTCTGAACGTGAGCCATATCCCAATTCGCTCTAATTAGTTCTGTAGCATGTGTATGCCTCAAAAGATGGGGATGGGCTTTCACTCCTGTTTTCAAAGCTAAACGTGTGAATAAATTATCCACATTAGACTTTGACATTGGCTCGCCCAATGGTTTTTTCCAGCAATTAACAAATACGTAGTCGCTGTCTACTTCAGGATACTCATTTACTAAATATGTTGAATACATCCGCATTAACTCTTTAGAGACGTGAATCACTCTGTCTCCTGTCTTCGCCCTAGCACAATTAATATTATCATCTCTGTCAACCACATGAATCTCATTAACTCCTTTGGAACGAATATCTTCATGTCTTAACCCTAATGCCTCTCCTATTCTCATGCCAGTTTCATAAAGTAGGCAGATTAAAAACTTATCCCTGAGATTACTACAGCTATCAATCAGCTTAAAGACTTGGTCTTTCGTCAAACATCCTGGAAAAGTTTTCGGCTCTTTTAATTTAAGAATATTTGTCCTCATCATCCCAGATTGAGTATGATGTAAGAGCGATTTGTACTTCAGCTTAGATTTATCTATTCTTTTTGTTTGGTAAATATTCAGCTCATCAACTGCTCCCAATCGACTTTGAAACTCATAGAATAATCTCACAGTCTTCAGAATATGATTAATCGTTCTCTCCGTTCTGCAAGCCGTTTGTTTTGGCAAATTAACAACTTTGGAATTTGTGGTTTTTAACCAATGTATAAATTCCGATAAATTCAGAATTGTTATCTTAGTCCAATCAATTCCTATTTCTTGTAAAAATTCCCAGTAAAGCTTAAGGTTTCTTGCATAGGCTTTTATGGTATTCGGCGAGTAATTTTTATTCTCCAAGTATCGTAAATAATCATGGATTGGAATTATTACAGAGTAATCAGAGTTTAGAACTATCCAGACTTCTTTTCCTTCTGGAGTTATTCCCTTCTTTACTTGCATAGGTTAGTTAATTCTGACACTGAAATGGAAGTTACATTATATACGTTGTGGGATACCTATGCAAACTATTTACATAACGTACTGAAAAGCTTTGTTACAAAAACGTTGTTGTTGTTGTTTTACTTCTTTATGAATGTGTATATAACGATTCGTTGTCAAAATTCATCGACGGAGGATGATTTACAAATCCTACCCAGCAGTGAGTACCAAATTCGACCCCTGACGAAGTTAGAACCAGAACAGCAGCTTCAAGCGTGGCAGATTTCCGTAGCAGTATAGCCGTAATCGATCGCTTATCGCTTTGGTCATAGTCGGCAGAAGTCCAATTATTTGATTACCGGAGCATGCGCCTGGAGATAGCTCTTTCACTTTTTTCCGTTTTACCAACTTTAACAATTCTAAAGTACCAAGAAAATTTGTTAAAGAGCGCGGTGAACTTCTCTTGAGCAGTTCTCTTGATTATTTACTTGCTTGAAAAAAGCCTTATCCATCAGTAAAACGGGGCTTTGAGGTTTTTGGTAGAACTTAGAGAAGTGTTAAATCAGCTTTCAATCATGAGAAGCATGAAAATTTATAACACTCTAAAGTTGAAGTATCGCTCTGAGGAATAACATTCTTAATATGCATTCTATTGAGAGATACTACTCGGAAAAATAGTAGGAGGTTAGAGCAATGGATGAGCGTCATAGGTACTTGCGAATTGCCCTTATTGTTGTTGGGATTGCTTTTCTCCTTATCTATCCGTTGATGAAGATCTGGTCATCGGGCTGGTTATGGCAACCAGGTCAATACGAATACGAACAGATGATGATTGGTATTTATGCAACGCTCGGTGTCTTTTTGCTATGGGCTTCTCGAAAACCAGAAGCGCATCTGAGTTTAATCTGGTTCACCGTCTGGTCGAGTGCTGTCCACGGGCTAATCATGGCGGTACACGCATTGATTGACACGGAGGAACGTGGACACCTCCTCGGCGACGTTCCAGCATTGATATTGGTGGCAATTGTCCTTGGTTTCCTAGCGCCACGCGAAGTGGTGCCAAGTGCATGACGCACGCATGGCTGCCGCAGATCAAATGCAGCGTCTAGACCTGCCCCTTACCCCATTAATCTATGATGGCGGTTTATTTTCGTCAGTTCGCGCAGCGAACTGACGAAAATAAACCGTCCACACAATACATTGCAATTTCCTCTTGAACACTTGAGTTTGAGCGATGAGTTAAACAACAGAATGCGCTAGTTCTGCGATGTAACTCTCTAATGAAACTACTCCTCGTGTAACAATATCACGGGGTGGCATCTCTCCTTCGATCGCAAGGGTTGTCATGTTGGAGAAGGATGCTGCTGCCGAGTTTGAAAATCCCATATTCCGCATTGTCTCGATCCACTGGTCACGCGGAGTTTCCACTACCTTGACTGGTTTAAGTAAAACTTTGGCAAATGCTTCTGCAACGTTGAGCGAAGAATATCTTTCTGGGCCTTCGATGTTGTGTAGCCCTGTATTCTCTATTGGCTCTGTCATCAAACGCGCTGCCAACTGACCAATATCGCGTGGGGCTACCATCGGCAATGCAAAATCGGTTGGAAAGAAGGTATGGATTACGCCATCCTGTTTAGCGGATTGTAGAGAGAAGTCCCAATTGCTCATATAGTAGGCAGCGCGGATGATACTAAAAGGTATGGACTGGGCGGCGAGTTGCTGCTCCATTTCGTAAAGCACTCCCAAATCGCCAATTTGAGAACCGGGCTGCGCTCCATAAGTCGATTCGGCAACGATTTTCTCTAAGCCAGAGTCTCTTATCGCTTCCAGAATGGATGCCAAGCTTTTTCTTTCTTCGATATCTGTGTCTGTCGCCGGATCGGCAGGTGGATTAAGCAGGAAAAGACGTTTACCCAAAGCAAACACGCGGCGTAGTTCTACGGTATTATGCACGTCTACAACCTCAACTTGAGCGCCGCGCTTCTGCCATTCAGGAATAGACGCAGAACTGCGCGAGACAATGGTTACTGGCTCACCTTGCGATAACAGCGTCTGTGCTACAGCAGAACCAACATGACCATTGCCACCAAGAATAATGTGCATGGGGAAAATCAAGAACGATAGGTACGAAAGAAGTATAGGAAAAGTGCAGTGTTGCACTCAAGCAGCCCAACGGTCGTGTTCAGCGAATACAGACTATCTTTGCGACTCTTTTGAATATCAGTGCAAATAAAATACTTTTAAAGTCCGTAAATTTTCTAGTTGGCTTATGGTTCTGGCTCGTGATTCATGCAGCAATTCTACAAAAGAGCCATTAATTGTAATGTTCAGCCAAAAGTATCAATTTCTCGTGGATGCTCCCGGCGTCATCAACCTTGGGTGTTTTCCCAACAATGGGTCAATGGTAGGATAATTTGTGCCTAAGTCTACTAGGCTATCTCCCATAAGTGGGGTAGCATTGCTTGAAACTTTAAGTCAAGAGTGGGAGCAAAATGACAAAAATCACTCATTATGACTACATTGTTATTGGTGCGGGTTCTGCTGGGAGCATAGTAACCTCAAAACTCGCTGCTTCTGATGAGGGTGTAAGTATTCTCCTTCTCGAAGCTGGAGGAACTCCAGACAACGAAAAGATGTGGACACCAAGCGACTGGTTTGAAGTTTTGCAGAAATGTCCAGAAATTGAGTGGGGTTATCAATCGGTACCCCAACCAAATTTAAACAATCGCGTCATTCAGCTAGCGCAAGCAAAAGTTTTAGGTGGGTGTGCGCTGCATAATGCTATGGTCTACGTGCGGGGTAGCCGTTCTGACTTTGATGCGTGGGGCAAGGTAGCACCTGGTTGGTCATGGAATGATGTTTTGCCACACTTTGAGAACGTAGAGCAGATTATGAAAGTGTTGATAGGGGAAGCGGATGAGTTCATCAACGATTTGTTTACTGCCGCCGCACAATACGGCTTGCCTCATAATCCCAACTACAATACCAGCGAAAGTCAATATGGATACGCTCTATTTCAATTTAATGTAACGAAAGCATCCAATCTGATTCGAGAAACCACATACAGCACTTTCCAGCCAGAACGATATCAGAATGTAACCGTCCACGATCGCGCTTTTGTAAAGAGAATCTTATTCAAGGGTACCAAAGCGATTGGTGTTGAATATGTTAAAGATGGTCAACAACAGCTTGCTTATATACAAAATGAAATTATTCTAAGTGCAGGTGCGATCGCCAGTCCAAAAATCTTGATGCTCTCAGGTATCGGTGACGAAAACGAATTAGCAAAATTTGATATTTCTGTAGTTGCAAACGTTCCAGAAGTAGGTCGTAATTTATACGACGATCTTTTTGTCAGTGCCGGGTTTTTTATTCCCCAAAACAAAGATGTGCCATTCTATTCCTACGGTCTAGCCCCAGCAGTCATCTTCGGTTCTACAGAAAATAGTAGTTCAGTTATTGATATAGAATCCTCAGTAGGCGTTGGAACACTGAAAGGTTTCCCTGGTCCAGAACGTTCTTTTTGGTTGTGGCCAAACATCATGCACCTGAAGAGTAGGGGAACTGTTACCCTGCGCTCAAGCACTCCTGATGACGCTCCTGCGATCGATCCTGGCTACCTGACGGCAGCAGGAGATCTCCAGATGTGTAAAACGGCACTTCAGTTAGGCATCGACATTGGCAATCAACTCGGTTTGAGCCAATGGCGGTCAAAGCAAATTGCTCCTGAAACGGGCGCAGATTTAGAGAGTTACATCAGAGAAACAGCCGGTACAACACAGCACTATTGCGGGACTTGCTCTATGGGGACTGATGAGGATTCCGTAGTAGACACAGAACTCAGGGTGCGCGGTACATCTGGACTGCGTGTCATTGACTCTTCCGTGTTTCCGCTGTCAATTACCGCAAATACGGCAGCAGCAACCATGATGATTGCTGATAAGGGAACTGACATTATCATTAGATCGTTACAGCGTTAAGTACTGGTAGTTTTTTTCTAGAGAATGATGTTTGCTTTCCTCTAGAACTTTGCCCGCCAATAATTCACGGATATTTGCTGACATTGTTGGTATTTGAGTTCTAACGGTCTTAATTGGTATTTATGTACTAATAAAAGTCTGCTTGCTAGAGCAAAAGCAGTCATTGGGAGTCAATGGAAAGTCAATTCTATTGCCACCGCCTTCCTCTTTGATGAGTTCTACAGGCAATTAGAAACGATCGCTCATAAAGCCGTTGCTTTGCAAAATGTCCAAAACTGGCTGCGACGCTCCACAGCTGTTGAACCTAGAGAACGAGCAAAGACCTGGGAGAGTATACTAGAACCAAAAGAACAGTTTCGTTTGCAGAGGGCGCTCAAACGTTTGCACGATAAACATTCGACAATCCTTATTATTGGGCAGCATTTATATTAACTGGTTGTTAAAACATGAATTACAGCGATCGCCTTGACACAGATTTTTTCATGTGTGAAGCTTTTAAGCAAATCCTCGCTTCACCCGACGCCGAAATCGAGAAGAAATTAGGTAGCGAAGCACGGTTTGCGATACGGCTTCAGCCGTTAAGCTTCGCTTATCGCTAACTATTTAACCACACTCCCAAAAGAAGATTTCCAAAATCCGGCTGTGATGGCAAATCACATTGCCGCATTCTGTCAACAACCAGAAAATGAAAATTTACAAGAATGGTGGGGTGACATATACGACAGACTTGATGAAGATGGCATTGATATATTTGTCAAAAAATCCCGCGATCCCGGTGAGGAAGCAGATGATGAAGCTGAAACAAAAAGAATTCTTACAAATGAAGGACGGGATATTGGGAAATATTTGGAACTTTGGGCGAAGGAAGTTCTAAGTCAAAATCATCAAGGGAATAAAAATGCCTCTAACTCAAAATAGCCTCACTGTCAAAGTTGTATCTCCCACGCTGCATCTCTATCATTATATGCTGCGGAATGGCATTAATGAGTCCCCAGATGTTGTACAAAAACGGCGAAAATTCTTCAATGAGAATTTAAAGAAAATCGCTTCTCACTTAATAACCAGTACGGGAAGAAATGGCGAAGATATTGTGCGATTAATTCCTCTTGAAAAAGAATATTATGGAACTGTTCTGGACTTTGACAACGTTCCACCAGAATGTCGCCAGCTTAACAATGACCGACTGTACTTTGAAAGCGGTATTATTCACAGTCGTCTTGCTGCTCGTCGGTTCAATGATACCTACTTCCTCCGTCTCACCAGATATGTTCCTTCAGTACAAGGAGAGCAACCCCTTGAATTATTTGCCAATCTGGGCGAACACCTGAACCACCTTGATGTTGAACTCGGACAAACAGTCATTTTAGCAGGGATTCTGACATCTCAATCTCAATCAACAGATGCAATAGCCGCAGAATGTTTAAGTCATTACTACAGCAAAACTATTTCAACCAAGGAACTCATCGTTAATGAATTTTTAGATTGTCCATTTTATATTTATCCCCAAACAGTCACACTCAACCAGGTAGGTGAAGATTTCATCGAATCAAAAAAACTAGCCTGTGTTTTTCTTTATAAAGACGAGCAAGTAGAGAATCAAGCCAATACAGTTTATAACATATTACAAAACTTACTGCTGAGCTATCATAAAATTCATTATTTCTACTCCCAAAGCCAGATTTTAAAAAAGATACTTGCCAAGCAATATGAAGCGATCGAACACCTCACAAGCGATTACGCTCAACGAAAATGGGATAGACTCTCTCTCCTCAAACTTCCACAAGAATCCCTTGATTACTTCAAACGCCTTTCCTTTCTTGAAGACCAAGCCAGATTAGTTGAAGTTCATCAAAGTAACTATAGAGAATGTCTCGAACAACTCGAGCAAAAAACCGGACACAAAGCTGCTGTATTTTTTACTGACTTCGAGAAAGATATTGCTTTTTATCTAGAGCAGATGAAAGCCAACATTGGTTTTCTCAGTCCTGGAGTCCAACTCTACGAGAAGCTAATGCTGAGCGTTCAAACCCAAGTCAGTATAAGTGAAGATGCTATTCGAGATAGACAAGCTAAACTCGGACAACTTTTTACAGGTTTAGGTGCAGCCATTGCTATTGGTCAAATCATTTCCCAACCAATGACAAGTACATTATCTTTATATTTTGATAAAGGAAAAAATCAACCCTCAGTCACTAGCTTATGGTTGGGTGCATTACTAACTGTTATTTTAAGTATTATGGTAGGCTATGCTATTAGTGTTCAGTTTTATCAACGGTTCACAAAAGATAGATTTTAAAAATTAAAGGTAATGGGGAAGGAACATCCTGATGTCGTGTCATTGGTAACAAGTCAAGCTTGTATGGCAGTTGTCAAGGGGTTTTCGACAAGCTATAAGCCGAATTTTGAACTAATGGTGGAGTAAGAAAAAAAAACCGGAGGAAATGGGTGGTCTGTTGTAGCGCAAAAACCAAACCATAAATTTATACCATTTTGTTTCGATCTGCAAAATAATTTCTTGCTGTAGAGATAATCAGAGTTTTTGATAAGAGCTTTGATTGACCTAGAATTCAGTAAATTATTAATCAGATCTCGTCAAATTATATGAGTGACAAAGGGCTATAAGTTTTTGTTTAAAGCGCTCGCGCACGCTATCTGGTGCCACAATTACACAATCTGGTGCATAGCGTATTACTTCTCGGAAGAACCAGAAGGTACTAGAAACTTCTCGCAGCACTTTTCTTACTTGTTGTCCATTAACGTTCAACAATTGATTACTGATATCGTTATTTTTCTTTGATTTGTAACCATGCACCAAACGTCCGAAGAGATGCATTTCAACCGTTATTGAATTTAAATCAGGTAGCCATTTTCCATCTATAGGGCTAACTTTGGCTTCTAAAATGCGATCTAAGCGAAAGATCCAGTTGTGACGCAACTGCTCTACATCCTGATTTCCTTCTGTTTCTTCACACCAACAATCAAGATACTGTTGTTCTTCATGAAGAACTACTTTGGCATGATGTACAGTAAATTTACACAAGTTACCTGTTGGCTCTTGATAAGATAACTGAAATGGTTGCTGGCGATGAATGTAGTCATCTATGTCCCGCCGCCACGGCTCTTGATGGGTTCTAAGGAAATCTTCTATTTCTGTTCTCAACGGAATGCTTAACTCACGACGCTCAAGAAGTAAATTGGCAATGCTCAGAGCTTCTTGCAGTTGTCCCATGTCAGTAAACAAACGAAGCGCTTTCTGGAGTATCTCAATGCGTTCATCTGACCAAACATTTTTCTTTGTATCGCTATTATCAAACAAAGGTTGATTGGGGCTATTTATATTAAGCTCATCGGTAACTTCTGATTTTTGCTTTGATTTGGGGGTACGTCTCCGGTTCCATTCTTGTGTAAACTTCTCTAAATTTATTTCCTTATTTGTTGACCATAGCTTTAGAGTAAAGTGCCACTTTTCTGAGCCTCTTTCATGTTCTCGATTATCTTCCAAAATGTCCAAGAAGTTTTTCATATTATTAAGTGCTTCTCGAATTTGTACTTTAGTTAACTTTTCTTCATACTTATACTTACAACTTAGTTCTTCCAAGACTCTAAGAGTAGTTCGGATTACAAGCTTAGGACTTGCACTGCCTTGTTCCTTCCAACGACAATCAAGAATTAGGCTCTCACACCCGTCTAACGTATAGTCCTTAAAGTTCAAGATGGCTCCCAGTAGATGTTTTGCTCTGTCCCTGATTACTGGACCGTGGCTATCTTTACGTTTTTTAGACATAAGTTAAACTGAACTGCTTTTCAAAAAGTTTGAGGTAATAAAAAAGTTTAGGGGGGACGTAAAGAATTTTTCTCCCGCAAACTCAATTTAACTCGATAATAAGCAGGTTTTAGCAGTTTGACAACAGTAGTTGCATTAGGTGACTCCCTCAAAGAGAAACTGTTTACATTAACAGTTGCACCTTACCAAGAAAATTTCCAGCATGAATCACTCTCAAACTGCGTCGATTGCTGTTGAGCAAACCAGTCAATTCGACCATAACCATAAATTTACACATATTCAGCATTACTTATGTCAGAGAGGTAAAGCAGCATGAATCGTCCAGAGGTGATTCACACACTTCATTCCCTGCTTGAAACTCAGCGTAGGAAAGGCTATCAACGGGGCTGGGTTTGGCATCAAATCTCTAGTACATTCGCTCCATTTTCTGAGTCAGAATTACAATATATTGCTACTACTTTGGAGTATAAACCAGGATGGGTTAGGTATCAGCTCAAGAGTCAGCAGCAAACTCAACAGGTGTATCAACCTCTTAGTCAACTCCAAGAAAGTTTGAATGTATTAGAATTAGACTTTCCTTTTACTTTGGAAGAACTGAAACGTGCCTATAGGACAAAAGCATTAAAAGTACATCCAGATCGAGGAGGTTCACACGAAAGTTTTGTGGCGCTGAACAAAGCTTACAAATCTTTGAGAAATTATCTACTTGTTGAAGTGTAGCATGACGGAAATTCAGTTAAATTAGATAAGAATAATAGGAGTGTAAAGTGCATATCCCTTTAGTTAAAATTACTGATTTAGAGCAGCAAAAGACATATAAACCTGTTACCGAAAGTTTAAAGCTTGCTCTAATTGAGCGTCTCCAATGGAATTTTGACCAAGTAATCAATAGTGATAGAGTTTTGTGCGATATTCTGACCGCTTTGTATAACCAATCTGCTAAAGCAGTTGTGTTTGGAGGATGGGTTCGTGACCATGTTTCCAGTTATGTGTTACAACAAAACTTTCAACCCCGTGATATTGATGTTGTCGTAGACGGTTTAGACTTTCATCAGCTTCAGAAGTTACTACCATCAGACAATAAAGTTAATATTTTTTGTGGTTTCTCAATTGAAACTTCAACAAATAAAATAGATATTTGGTTATTGAAAGATACTTATCTAATTAAAGAATTAAATCTTGAACTAAATTTTGACATTTTACCACAAACTACAGTATTCCGGATCAATTCGATTATCTTTAAACCCGAACAGCTATGGTCAGTACCTGATATATATGATTTTGGCTGTATCGATGCTTTAAAAGATAAAGTTTTAGATTTTCAATCCTGTCTTATTCCATTTCCTGAGATTCAAGTGGCTCGCGCTATTGTATATTCAGTAAAACTTAACTTGAAGATAAAACCAGAAATAATCAATTTTATCAGGATGATATGTAATAGTGAAGAAGTTAGAGCTAATCTCACAAATAATTTACTTATAAACTGTCCCCGGCAGTTACTTACAAAATGTCTTACTTTATTAAAAAGTATAACTGAGTCATAAGTGTTTCAACCAATATGAATAATGTGGCGGGTAAAACATATAAAGGTTTTGACCAAAAACTTTCACTACTTGTACAGATACTATCAAAATGTCGTTGTTCTCTATGGATCTGTGACCAAAATACATATTGGTTATACTATATTTTTCCTACATTTTGGGCATCTGCTATTCGGGGAGTTCAAATCTTCCTAGTTACAGTACATTCAATAGAGCCAAAAGAAAAGTATAGGCGATGGCTTTTAAAACAAATTGGTGTAGAGATATATGTAACAAGTTCTCTACCATTTAATGGTTTCTTATTCGAGCAAGACAAAGATACAAGATTAGCTTTAGTGAGTGATAAAGAAGAAGCAGTGAACTTCTACCTTAATTACACCGAAGAGACAGGAAGAGTATATTCTGCCAGTTCCGATGCTCAAGTTATACAGAATTTTTGGAATTATCTAGAGCCTTGGCAGAAACAAGTATCCTCAATTGAACTGAAACAGCTATTTTTTCAAACTTGCTCAGAAACAGAAATTTTTGATAAATTGCGGTGTGTAGAACAATATAAATATGCCAAATTTTCTTTGCAAATTATTGATATTAATAATATTCTGCTTTTACAACGTTATATTAAAGAATACAAATTGAATCAAGTCAATCAGATGATTACTAATTTATACACACCTGGTGGCTTTGAACTCTTTGAACCTTTGAAGCTAACATTTGATGATGGCACATATTCAATCATTACACCACCTGTATTAGAAACTAAGGGAGAAAAGCTTATAGTAATTGAAGGTAACACTAGGATTTTTTATTGTTGGCAAAATGGCTTGTCTCATATAAAAGTAGTAGTTGTAGATAATGTTGAAGAATCACTACCTGGTGAACCAGTTTCAATAAAAAATGCCAACTTAACTTCCGTAACGTTACCTTTAGATAGTCTAATTCATAAGTTGGATCGGCAAAAATTCCGAAGAATAGAGGAAAAAATTCACCTATAGTGATTTCCTATACATTACCCTAATAACAATAAATACTGTTTTGGGTACTAATCTTAAATTTCCATATCATAACGCTCATAGAAAGATATTATTTTTTGTTTCAGCCTTCCGCGCACACTTTCGGGTGAAACAATTACAATATCTGGCGCATCCCGCAAAACTTCGCGAATAAACCAGTAGGTACTAGAGATGCGCCTGACTACTCGTCGCATCGGTGGAGAAGTAGGTAACAACTCACTTTCTGTATCCTCATTTCTGGTTTTGTAAGCAAAAGCCAAACGACCAAATATATGCATTTCTACTGGTAGTTCCGCTAAATTTGAGCGCCACTTTCCAGTCAGGGGGAATACACCTGCTTCCGAAATTCTATCTAACCGTAAACTCCAGTTGTGGTGCAATTGTTCTACATCCTGATTTCCTTCTGTTTCTTCACACCAGCAATCAAGATACTGTCGTTCTTCGTGAGGAACTACTTTGGCATGACGGACAGTAAAGTTCCACAACTTACCTGTTGCATCTTGGTAGGAAAGCTGAAATGGTTGCTCGCGACAAATGTAACGGTTGACTTCTATCCGCCAAGCTGGAGGAGGGTTGCCTAAAAAGCGTTCTACTTCTGCTCGTAAAGGCAATGATAGTTCGCTGCGTTGCAACAGTAAATCAGCAACTACTAGGGCTTCTTCTATTTTGCCAGCATCCGTTAAAGCATCTACAGCTTGCTTTAGGGCTGTGATGAGGGTTTCTGACCAATCATTATTGGGAGCAATAACTAATTTACGACGAGCGATCGCCTCCACCAGTTTAGAGATATTTGGGCGATTTCCCCACTTCATTCCAAATTCGAGGGCGATTTTCTCTAACTGAGCTTTATCCAACTCCGATATGGAAAGGTTAATCGCACGGCTCTTTTTATTCATGGTAACTCCTGAAAAAAATGTGCGTACACTTTATGAGCACACTTTTCAAATTTCTATGTTTTACGTGCCATAATTGTTGCATAAACTAAATTTGCTCACAAAGTTATGCGTATGGTATCGAAACTGACTTTTTTCCCTGTCGATAATGGTGATATGACGTTGATTGAGTTGGAAAGCGGCAGGACAATACTTATCGATGTGAATATTCGAGCGGCGGCTGACGACTTTAACGACTCAACACCAAATGTGGCAAGAATGCTGCGGGAGAAGTTAAAACGCGATCGCCAAGGACGCTTGTATGTTGACGTGTTTTTGCTCTCGCACCCTGACCAAGACCACTGTCGGGGACTGGACAGGCATTTTCATTTGGGTTCACCGGATACGTACTCCAAATCTGACGAGAAAATTTTCATTCGAGAAATATGGTCGTCGCCAATCGTGTTTCGCCGTGCCTCAAGGATACTGACTCTATGTGAAGATGCCAAAGCATTTAACACTGAAGCAAGACGACGGGTGAAATACTATCGGGATAACCGTTTGTTCGGCGTAGGGGATGGTAATCGCATCCAGATAATGGGCGAAGACGAAAATGGCAAAACCGATGATTTAGGTTCTATCTTGGTAAAAGTTGGTGAATTGGTTACCAAGGTCAATGGGGTTGTAGACTCCAGCATGACTGCTCGATTGCTTGGTCCTCTACCTAAATTTGACAACGAGGAGGAAGAAGAAGCCCTAGCCAAAAATCGCTCAAGTGTAATTCTCCGTTTTGACATCAAAGGTGGTGGAGTTGATGCTGCTTGCCGCTTTCTTACTGGTGGCGATGCAGAGGTAGTTGTTTGGGAACGTCTGTGGACGGAACATAAAAATACTGATTGGCTTGAATACGATATTCTCCAGACTCCACACCATTGTTCTTGGCGCTCCTTGTCCCATGATAGTTGGAGTGATTTAGGTGAAAAAGCTAAAGTGAGCAAAGATGCTAGGAGTGCTCTTTCCCAAAGGCGTAATGGTGCTGTGATTGTAGCAAGTTGTAAGCCCATTAGCGCAAACGATTCTGACCCTCCATGTATCCGCGCCAAGCGAGAATATGAGGTGATTGCCAAGGAAGTAACTGGGTCGTTCAAATGTACGGGGGAATATCCAACTAAAACATCTCCAGGTATTATGGAATTTGAAATTGGACAAGATGGACCCCGACCTAAGAGCCAGCCAATGCGGGGGCCAATTATATACACTAGTGGTGCTGTTGGTCGGCAACCACTAGCTCATGGATAAAGGAAAGGAGCGTGTTTGTAATGTCCGGGATTGAAGGCAAGCAATTTTCTTTTCCTAACGGGATCGAGGCAGAAATTCAGCGCGGTATTGCCTCAATTGCAAACCACCCATCAGTAAATGAAATAATACGGGTGCATCTAAATACTGAAAATAACAGTGTTAATGCGGTGGTCGCAGTACAACTTGGACTTCCAAACAAATGGATGGCGACGGGTGCAAGTCCAAACGGAGTTTTTGCAGTTGAGGCTGTGACTTTTTCGTTCCCACAAAGCTTTCCCATTCACGCACCAACAGTAAAGCTACGCGCAGATTTTGACAGATCCCTTGCCCATGTGCAACCTGGTCCATCCGGGGAAGCTGTTCTTCCCTGTATTTATGATGGCGATATCAATGAACTACTGCACGCTCAAGGACTGTGGGCAATTGTAGACCAAGTGGTGTTTTGGCTTGAGAAGGCTGCAATGAACCAGCTAATTGACCCTAATCAAGGTTGGGAACCAGTCAGGAGAGATAGCCTTGAGGATTTTATCATTGCGGATAGCGATTATTTACGTAGCTTGGTAAATAGTAATAATGGTTACGTATTTTTAGAATTTGGTTACTTAAAACTCAACAAACCAAAGCCGCCCAATAGTTTATCCAAGCAATATTTCATTTACGGACAGATAGGTACGCACCCGCTGAAATTAAGAGAATTGGATGTGCTTTTCTATGAAATGATGGGCACTAAATCTTCGCATGGACGCAGCCTTGCTGTTATTGTTACTCCCGATCGGCTTCCAAATGGTGAACTTCAAATTGCAGGTAGGTATTTCCCAGAAAGCGTAACTGACGTTGGTAGCCTGCAGGAGCGAGCGAAAGAATGTGGGTGTTACAAAAACTTTGAAAGAGCGCTTTCTTTACTCAAGCAAAGACTTAGCTTACTAAATTCTCAAGGTGCAACATTTCCAATAGCTGTTGTTCTATGCGTTCGCCGTCCATTTCATCTCATTGGGGAATCATCTGACATTGAGTTACTCCCCTATATTGTTGAGGTAGGGGCACCAAAACTGTTAGTTGAAGGTGATAAAACGCCTGTTTGGAGCGCAGGTCATAAATACGCTATAACTCCAAAATTGCTACGAGCATTTTCCAGTGAGCAACCATTACCCGCAAATCAAGATGTTGTTCTTGTTGGTTGCGGGAGCCTGGGGTCAAAAATTGCAGTCCACATGGCTCGCTCTGGTGCGGCACCATCAATTGTCATTGATAAAAAAAGCTTATCACCGCATAATGCCGCACGCCATGCACTTTTACCGGAAGCCAGAGATAAAGATGTGATGTGGCTCGGTTCTAAAGCTAAAGCACTTGCACTTGCTATTAAAGGTCTCGCACAAAAATCAAAAGGTTTTGATGTAGATGTTACTCAAGCAGTCCACAATTTAACACTATTAAAGGAGCTTTTCCCAAGAAATACATGGGCAGTTATCAATACAACAGCATCGTTGACTGTACGAGAAGCCTTGGCTGCGATTGGATTGAAGAAATTGCGATCTCGAGTTATTGAGGCATTACTTTTTGCTAGCGGTCAAGTTGGACTAATGACTGTTGAAGGACCTGACAGAAACCCAAATTCGGTTGACCTTATTGCCCAAGCATATGAGGTGATGAGGACAAATGAGCAATTAAGGAATGCGGTATTTGTAGCCGAAGATTCAACACCTTATTACGCTACAGGTCAAGGATGCGGCTCAACAACTATGATTATTTCTGATGCCAAAATATCGATGCTAGCGGCATCAATAGCTATAGGTATTTCTAAAATGCGTGCTGAAGGTTTGCCAGAAGCAGGTGGTCGTATTTTTGTGGGAACGGTTACAAATGATGAGATGGGACTTAACTGGACGCACATGAATGTGTCCCCTGTTCATGTTGTAACTATTAATGGGAACTCTTCATGGACTGTTAGGATAGCTGAAACCGCCCATCAGAAGATTTTGAAAGACTGTGCAGAGCATCCTTTGGTAGAAACAGGTGGTATTCTCGTTGGGCGGATATCCGAGACACAGCAAGCTTTTGTGGTGACAGATGTTTTGCCAGCACCGCAAGATAGCCGCCGCTTAAAGTATGAGTTTATGCTGGGTACGAATGCTGTTAAGGAAATGCTGGAGGAGTATTCATCATCGTGCAATTACGCGCTTTATTGTTTGGGAACATGGCATAGCCACCTTAGCGATTCCGAACCCTCAGAACGCGATTTGCAGACAGCGCTGGAAATAGCAAGCTGTCAATTTATTCCTTCAGTTCTACTAATAAAAACACCTGTAAATTATTGTGCTGTTTCGGCATCAATCTCTTAATTTATTTAGCAATAAAGTAAGGTATATCTAATAATGTCTGGTAAAACTAAAACCTTGAATCAGGAAAATAGCTTGTCTATTACTGCTTATCTTATCATTAATGTCCTAATATTTGTAATTTTGAAACTTGGCTTACCAATTAACAATACCATCGAGTCAATGGTAAGCAAACTACTAACTTCCGCAACATGGTTGCTTATTTTGGGGATTTTTACACAAATTATCAATAGTCAATTCAGTTCTTCAATGAAAGCAGTTCTAGTTTTTTGGAGATTCAAAGAACCACTTCCAGGTTATAGAGCTTTTTCATATTTTATATATAGAGATCCAAGAATAGACCCTAATTTATTAAAAGCTAAACTTGGTAACCTGCCGAGCAAGCCAATGGAGCAAAATAGGTTATGGTACAAGCTATACAAAAAACATGAGTCAAAAAAAGCTGTTATAGACGCACATCAAAAATTTCTCTTGACAAGAGATTTAGCTAGCTCTAGCTTTTTATGTTTTATATTTTTAGGTATACCTGGATATTTTTTCTTAGCAAATACACAGATTTGGAGAATCTATGCATTTATACTGTTAATTATGTTTATTATCATCTCTAACGCTGCTAGGCATTGCGGTGAAAAGTTGGTCGGCAATGTATTGGCTGAAGAAAGTAGCATTTAGGTTTTAAGTTTGTGACAAGAACTACTCTACTTTGACGCATTGCTGACGATACTGCGGACGGCGTTGCATTCAGTTCGTCCACTATCCTGTTCCCTTTTTCCATGAGAAAATAGGAAAGTATCCAGTTTTTAATTTTAAATGAATATGAGCATCGCAGACTTATTACCGACTTTGAAAAAGCTGTCTCGCGCAGACAAACTGAAAGTGATGCAGTTTTTAGTGCAAGAAATGGCTACTGAAGAAGAGATATTATCGCTGCAATCAGGTGAAACTTATCATGTATGGTCGCCATACAACTCTCATAAGGCTGCTCAAAAATTAGCAACACTGCTAGAGTCAGACAAACAAACAAGCGATGCTTAATTCCCAAAGGTTTCCCTTTGTTGAAGGTCGTGATATATTTGGGGACTGCCGATTTCGTCCCTCAATTACCCTTGATACTAGGTTATCGAAATTCAACCGTGGAAGTATCAGCTTTGCTAGACACAGGAGCTAGTGTCAATGTTTTACCATATAACATTGGTATTCAGTTGCTGTACCCGAACGGAGGAATTGCTTGGAAAGTGTTCTACAAACACCAGACTTCTCCTCTTAAAAGGAACAAGCCTTAAGAATTCTGACAGCAAAACTTTTTGTCCGTTCAGCAATCCTGATATTAACTATCATAAAGTTATCTATTTTGTTACTAATAATTTTCTCATTTTTTGAGTTTAAATTCAACTGAATTTAATTACGAATTACGAATTACGAATTACGAATTACGAATTGGAGCGAAGCGGCTGGCTACCTTCTAATATCTCAACAGTATGCAATACTGCTCGTGTGGGTTCATGTGCTTATACGTACTCGAACCCACACCAAGTCATCGGTAAGCACCACTAGCTAACCATCTCTCAAAACTCTTCGCCGTCGCGAGCATGACGTGGGGATGAATCGTTATTCTGTAACGCGACATGGTTTATACATACCGACCTATTCGGAAAACGCGCCATAATCACTAGTTCCCCGCCCATCGCTTCTATCACTTTCTTAAGGTGGCTGAGGTGGATATCCTTTCTGTTTTCCATGCGGGATACCGCAGCCTGCTTAATCCCAAGCCGCTCGCTTAAATCCGTCTGGTGCAGGTCAAGGGCTTCGCGCAGTTCCTGAAGGGTCATTTCTTCGTGCAACTGGTTGGTTAAAGAAGCGATTTTTGCCTTTCGTTCCGGCGAAAAATCTTTTGTAAGTTCTGAAAATGGTTTATGTCCTGTCATAGCTTGCCCTCTTTCTTCAATTCCTCTATATACTCGTCATAAAGCCTGTTGGCTATGGGTATGTATTCCTCATAAAAACGGTCATTGCCCGTTTTATCTCCTCCTATCAGGAGAATGGCGCTGCGTCTGGGGTCAAACGCATAAAATACCCTTACAGGGTTGCCTCTGTGCTGTATGCGTAACTCCCGCATGTGCTTTTGACGTGAATCCGCTATACTGGACGAATACGGAAACCCGAGGGCGGTTCCTTTCTCAGCTAAAAGGTTAACAACGGCGCTGATACTATCCTGCATATCTTCTTCAAGCGTTTCCCACCAGTCCCCGAACTCGTTGGTATATTCTACATTCCACGTCATGCTATTTTATATTACCTTGGTGTAATATTCAAGGAAAATAGCAGGGGTGGTTACGACTGTCAACTATCAGAGGGCGACAGGGCATAAATAATAGGTTGGCAAATATAAGGCAGTGTCATTTTGTCAAAATCAGGTCTCTGCCTCAGCCCAACTCATGAATCATAACTCAAGCTAATCTTTCTTATTACTTTTAATAAGCTTCCAAGTATTGTAAAGTTAAGTAACTGATTGTAAAGTAAAGTGACAGGCGCAAAACAAGCCTGATTCATTCATAAATATAACCGCAATTATAAAACCATGACAGCCACCTTACAACGCGCCCGTAGCGCAAGCGTCTGGGAGCAGTTCTGTAACTGGATCACTTCTACCGAAAACCGCCTTTACATCGGCTGGTTCGGCGTACTGATGATTCCCACACTGCTTTCCGCAGCTATCTGCTTCATCATCGCCTTCATCGCTGCTCCTCCCGTGGACATCGATGGTATCCGCGAACCTGTTGCAGGTTCCTTGCTCTACGGTAACAACATCATCTCCGGTGCAGGTTGTACAACGGTGGTCCTTACCAGTTGGTTGTGTTCCACTTCCTGATTGGCGTATTCTGCTACTTAGGTCGTGAGTGGGAATTATCCTACCGCTTGGGAATGCGTCCTTGGATTTGCGTAGCATTCAGCGCACCTGTAGCAGCTGCTACCGCAGTGTTCTTAATCTACCCCATTGGACAAGGTTCTTTCTCTGATGGTATGCCCTTGGGAATCTCTGGAACCTTCAACTTCATGTTGGTGTTCCAAGCAGAGCACAACATCCTCATG
>NZ_BAACAP010000183.1:0-56707 GCF_045865695.1 Scytonema hankhaensis NUACC26 | reverse complement strand
ATCAATCTCAGGGTTTGGGAGTAAGTATTGTTTCTTGTTAGGAAATCGCCAAATTAGTAGAAAAAAATAGACTTGCGATCGCTGTAGTTATTTCTTTTGACTACTGACACTCGCGACTCATGACCAATTTACCATCAGAGAGTCGATAAACTCCTTGAGGTTCGATGATAGGATCGCCTTTTTTCCAATGAAGTGATGTATTTTCATTTGTAATATTGCGGACATCACCTGTAGAATAATTTGACATTGATGCGTCACCAGGACGATTGGGTAAACCACCTGTACCTGTGATAGTGAAGCTGCTTTGTTGTTTTTCCTGACTGCGAACTATGCAGCTATTAGCAAGAAGTGCGTTGGTATCAATCAGGTTTTGCGAAAGTTCGGTGAGGCTGTTTTGAAGCGAACTGTTATCAGGAGAATTCACATCAACACTTCCCGATAAGCCGACTCCAGAAGTTGCTGTAATATAGTTAGAAACATCGCTGAGTTTAGTACCAACAAATACGCCTCGAGCATTAATTCTCACTCGACCACCGCGAGAATTATCAGAGTTGGCGCTGATGCGGCTATTTTCTGGAGCGATTAAGAATTTTGTCTTGATATTGATGTTACCACCAATGACATTTTCGCCACTAGCGTTGGTGGTGATACTGCTGTTGCGGCGAAGGGTCAAATTTTGGGTGTTGAGGTTGATGGTTGCTTGTTCTCGATTGGGATCTTTGTTAGGACTGCGCGTGTTGGCGTTGAGGGAGGCTTGATTGTCTAAGCGGATGGTGTCAGCGTTGATAGTCATAATACCCGCGTTACCCATTCCAAGACTTTCTACAGATACTTCTGCTCCTTCTATGAGTAATAACTGGTTGGTATTAATTGTTAAATCTCCTGCATTCCCAGTTGAGCTTCTTTTTGCAGAAGCAAACAAGGTACTGCTAAAGCGACCATCTACAGACGTGCCACTCATTTCTAATTTACCAGAGGCATTGATAGTTAAATTACCTCCCTTACCCGCACCAGATGTTCCAGCAGTAATAAATGCTCCATCGCGCACAAAAAAGTCTTTAGTGTTAACTGTCAAATCTCCAGCATTTCCAGTTGAGTCTTCAGTAGAAGAACCCAAGGCAGTACCAACAAGACCATCTACAGA
The DNA here is from genome assembly GCF_045865695.1 of Scytonema hankhaensis NUACC26. Taxonomy (NCBI): domain Bacteria; kingdom Bacillati; phylum Cyanobacteriota; class Cyanophyceae; order Nostocales; family Scytonemataceae; genus Scytonema; species Scytonema hankhaensis. Next base: position 55,563 of record NZ_BAACAP010000183.1, on the reverse strand, counting down.
TCTACCAATCACTTCTACTTTATTTGAGGCATTGACACTTAAATTACCTCCCTTACCTGTACCAAATGTAGCAGTACTCACCTGTGCCCCATCACGCACTACTAAATCTTGAGTTTTAATTGTCAAATCTCCTCCATTCTTGGTTGATCTTATATCCGTCGAAGTAAACAATCCACTGGTTGCACGACCATCCGTAGACCTACCAATCACTTCCACTTTATTTGAAGCATTAACACTTAAATTACCTCCTTTTCCTCTTCCAAGCGTAGCAGTACTTACTTGTGCCCCATCCCGTACTGTTAAACTTTGAGTATTTATTTTCAAATCTCCTGCATCCCCAGTTGAAACTGAGTTAGCTTGAACATATATGCCACTGGCAACGCGACCATTCGAAGAGCTACCAATCACTTCCACTTTATTTGAGGCGTTGACAGTCAAATTTCCCCCCTTACCCGCACCAAAGGTACCAGCACCTACCTGTGCCCCACCCTGTATCAGTAAATTTTGAGTGTTTATCGTCAAATCGCCTCCCTTAGTCGCACCCAACGTATCAGTGCTGACCTGTGCCCCATCTCGCACAAGTACATTGTGAGCGTTAATTATTAAATCTCCTGCATCTCCGGTTAAACGTCCATTTGCACGAGTAAATAAGCCACTACCTACACGACCATCCACTGAGATACCAATTAATTCCAATTTATTAGAGGCATTAACAGTTAGATTTCCTCCCTTACCTGTACCAAATGTACCAGCACCCACCTGTGCCCCATCCCGTAGTACTAAATCTTGGGTTGTAATCGTTAGATTTCCTGCATCTCCGGTTGAACCTGAATTAGCTTGAGCAGATAAACTACTGGTAGCACGACCATTTAAAGACTTCCCAATAACTTCTACTTGATTAGAAGCGTCAACAGTTAAATCACCTCCTTTACCTGCACCAAATGTACCTGCACCAATCTGTGCTCCATCGCGCACGAGTAAGTTTTTGGTCGTAATCGTCAAATCTCCACCGTTTCCAGTTGAGCTTCTTTCTGCAGAAGCAGATAAAGCACTGATAAAACTTCCGTCTGCAGAATTACTAATCAGTTGAATACTGTTTGCAGCATTAACAGTTAAATTACCCCCTTTGCCTGCACCGAATGTGGTTGCATTTATCTGTGCCCCGTTGTAAACAAGTAAGTCTTTAGTCGTAATCCTTAAGTCCCCTGCATCCCCAATTTTAGGGCTGTCAGTAGAAACAAATAAACCACTACTAGCACGACCATCCACCGATCTACCAATCAGTTCTACTTTATTGAAGGCGTTAACATTTAAATTACCTCCTTTACCTGCACTAGATGTCCTAACACTAAGCTGTGCGCCATCTTGCACAAGTAAGTCTTTGGTACGGATTGTCAAATCTCCTCCTTTACCAATAGCATTGGCAAGTACAGCATTTCTTATCTGGCTTCCTTGTCCTACTTTGACTTGTTCCGTCGCATGTAGGGTAATATCTCCTGCAACAGTATCAGGCGTTCCCAAACCTGAAAGAAGACCAGAAAAAATGCTACTACTTCCCAAAATATCTATATTCCTTGCATTAAATGCAATATCACCGCCACCAGCACCTAATACAAATACAGTTGCTTGATGAGTCAGTGAAATATCTCCTCGCATTACATTATCTGGAAATTTCAAACTTAAATTATTGCCATTCACATCTAGCTCCACCCTACCAGGTTCCGCTAAACCTCCTAATTCAACACGTCCACCAGGAGCAAATAATGTTCCACCATTCATGCTGACGCTACCGCCAACAAGTAGTAAACTTCTACCTTCAGCGACGTTTAACCCTGTTGTTGAAGCATTATTTTGAATAGCTGCATTTCGATTAATCTGATTAAACAAAATCGCTGAAGGATTAATTGTCAACAAAGCTGGTGCTTGGGGATTTGTCGCACTAAATAATCCTTGAAAACCAAACTGGATTTCGTTTGCAGTCGTTCCTACAAAGGAACCTTGCACATCTAAGCTCGCATTTTCCCCAAATATAATCCCATAAGGATTTATTAGGAATAAATTAGGCTGCGAGTTACCAGAAGTCCCCAACGTACCTAAAATCTCAGAGCGATTTCTACCTGTGACTCGTGCCAGAATATTTTGGATACCTGCACTAGGATTGAAAAAATAAGCTTCCCTACCCTCACTGACGTTAAATTCTCTGAAACTATGAAACAAGTTAATTCCACGAGTTGCACCACCAGTAATCAACTCAAGCGGTTGTCCCTGAAAATTTTGTATGATTTGAGATGATTCAGTGCCGAGCGTCTCATCTGCTTGGATATTACTGGGAGTGCTCTGAGGCAAAGCTTTGTCAGTGAAGCTACTTAGCCATATTGTTGTTAAAAAAAATCCTACAAATCTTAACTGCCAACAACTCAACCAGTATTTTGTTTTCATTAGACTCACTCCCGATATATACGGAGTATCTAATGACTTGGCATGAAAAAGCAATAATATTTGTGATGGAAATTTACCATTATCTCAGAGGTTGTTTAAAAAGTCACAATTAATACAGCCTTGGCAATTGGAAATCGCGGCTATACAAGCAAAACCCACCTACGTGGTTTATAATATCTTGATTTTCCGTTAGTCCGCGTAGGCGGACTTAGTTTGTATAGTAGCTCATTATATGAGGCCAAAACTTTTCAAACATCCTCTCAGGATTTGCGATACGGCAGTAAGCGCCGTAATCGCTCGCTTATCGCTTCGGCGCAAGCTTTATCCAGCTTATCGCATCGGAACTTGAGAGCGATCGCGTGCCAAACCTTAGTAAGTTCGTCACCTTATTATTTCTTGTAATCAATAATGCTGTAAAACTCTGCCCAAACATAGGGTAAACGATAGCCGATATGTGCTACTAAAGATACAAGATTGTTCGTAATCCTTCATCTACTTCTTCCTGTAAATATGTTGGTAGTGCTCCAACACGTTCTATCAAAAACGTTTTATCAATAGTAAAAATTTGAGACACATTAGCTACAGAATCTTTGGGTAAACCTGTAGCGTCACACGGTAAAAAGACATTTCCTGGGGCATCACTCAACCGAATGTTAGAAGTAATAATTACAACAATAATAGTTCTGATACGACTTTGAGTAAAGGTATCATCTTGAACAACTAAAACCGGACGACGATACCCAGGCTCAGAACCGGCTGGATCGGGCAAATTTGCCCACCAAATTTCTCCACGATACATTACCAATCCTCACATGGCAGTGACATAAATTGCATTTTTGCCAGAACTGGATCTAGTTCAGAGGACTCTTCAGAATAAACATGATTTAATTTATTCAAAGTTTGATTGCGGTTGTATTTCCGTAAATATGCTATTAATGCCTTAGTATAAAGTTCACTACGTGATAACCCTAACTGTCCAGCCAGTGCTTCTGCCTCTTCAAACACTGAATCTGGAAGTGAAATTGCAGTTTTCATAGCTAGTCTTGCACTTGGTTACTACACATCCAGTTATACCCTAGTTACACCATGACGGCAATCATTCTCGAAACTAAAACCTTACAGCAGAATGTAACACCACATAGTCAACCAGAAACAAATCTTTACCCAATGAGTGGGAAAGTAGTCCGTTATGATGACCCAACAGAACCTATCGCTTTGGAAGATTGGGAAGTTTTGCAATGATTGTACTTGACATGCATATTTGGGTTTAGTGGGTTGACAGTAACAAAATCAGTCATTTTGACACTCTCGACTCATCACCAATTTCCCATCAGAGAGTCGATAAACTCCTTGAGGTTCGATGATAGGGTCGCCTTTTTTCCAATGAGGTGATGTATTTTCATTTGTAATATTGCGAACATCACCTGTAGAATAATTTGACATTGATGCGTCACCAGGACGATTGGGTAAACCACCTGTACCTGTAATAGTGAAACTGCTTTGTTGTTTTTCCTGACTGCGAACTATGCAGCTATTGGCAAGAAGTGCGTTGGTATCAATCACGTTTTGAGAAAGTTCAGTGAGACTGTTTTGAAGCGAACTGTTATCAGGGGAATTAATATCAACACTTCCCGATAAACCAAAGTCTGAACTCGCAGTAATATCATTTGTTTTGTCTGATGGTTGGGGACGCGCTTCAATACCGAAAATTCCTTGTGCATTGATGTTGATATTACCACCTGTACCCGTGAAGGCATTTGCTGTGATGTCAGTATTTTCATTAGGTACAGCGATGAGGAAGGGAGTATTAATGGTGATGTTACCGCCATCACCACCAGCCTGGGCTGTACCTGCAGTTGCAGAAATTTGGCTACCGCGACGCATGAGTAGATAATTTTGGGCGGTAAGGTTAATGTTTCCACCTTGAGTGCTACCGGTTTGAGCAGAAATTGAAGCTCGATCGTCAAGAGTGAGAATCCCTGCTTCTACCGTAATATTACCTGCATTACCTGAACCAAGGCTATTGACTGATACTTTTGTACCATTTCGGATAGTCATGTTGGGAGGGTCTATAAATATACTACCTCCTTGTCCGGTAGAGCCAGCAGTGGTATTGGCAAAGATTCCACTTGCAGCTCCTTCGTTACCAATAACATCACTTACTGTGTCTGTAGAGCCAGTATTTTTGATGCCTTCAGCAACGCGATTTAGTCGTTGAGCAAAATTTGGGTCGTTACTAGCAATGGTAATATTATCTTTAATATTTAGTCTAATACTACCAGCGTTTCCACTACCACGGGTATTTGTAATCACCTGTCCGCCAGTCAAAACTTCAAATGTATTGGCGTTTATTGTAATGTCACCACCCTTACTGTCGTTAAAGGTGCTGGCGATAACGTTTGCACCATCTGTTACTCGAAAGTTACCTGTAGTTACTACAATGTTACCAGCATCGCCGGATGCTCCTCTTTCTGTTAGGGTAGCTAAACCACTGGAATAGCCTAATAAATTACTACCTGATATTGTCACAGAATCAGAAGCATTGATGCAAAGATCGCCCGCTTTTCCTCTACCACCAGGAATATTTCCAAATTGTCTAAAAACAGCAGTCGAAAAAAGATACAAGATTGTTCGTAATCCTTATTCCAACTAATGTCAAACCGCTTTGACATTTTCTGTTAAAATAGAGTAAATCTGTGTCAAAAACTTTGACATAATTTTCTATACCTCCCCAAACACCTCTAGCGATTCAAGGGTCAATCAGCCATGAAAGAGGTCATCGCTACCAACCTGATCCGCTACCGTAAAAGTTTGAGCTTGTCTCAAGAACAACTTGCAGAACAAGCCGGGGTAACTCGCCAGAGCATCAACAACTACGAGAACGCCAAAACCCTACCAGACAGCAAAACCCTTTCTGCTCTGGCTCGTGTTTTAGGCGTTACACTTGATGATTTGTTACGCTCTCAAAGCGTATGTTTACCCAACTTCCGGTTCCGCGCTCATGCATCTTTTGGCAAAAAACCCCAGTTTGCAACCCAAGTTTTACGAATATTGCAAACCTACAATGCTCTAGAACAAGCTGTTGGCTTTCCGACCTATACCCCAGAAAGCACACCCTGTCACCAAGTTGAAGGCAATCAAAAGCGCATTCAAGAAATTGCCGCTTTGTTTCGTCATCGTTTGGGATTGGGAGATGCACCCATTGTCAACCTGTTTCAATCTGTGGATGAAATTGGTTTAAAAGTTATACGCCAGTCAATTCCAATTAAAGATTTCTTTGGTCTAAGTGCCTGTAGTGAAACTGAGGGTGCTTTTGTTTTAGTAAATACAGATAGTATAACTATTGAACGTCAGTTGTTTACTTTGGCTCATGAAATTGGACATCTTATTTTCCACCGGGTAGAGTACCAAGACACTTTAGTTGAGGAGGGAACTAAAGAAGAAGAAAAAGCACGAGAGCAGGTTGCCAATTATTTTGCCAGTCATCTACTGGTTCCCCAAGCTGAATTTGAACGGATGTATGCCCAAACTAAGAATATTCTTGAACTCAAACGACATTTTAGAGTGAGTTATCAAGTCATATTGCGCCGGTTATCAGACATGGAAGTCATCGACTTAGCAAAAGAGACAGCCAAAATTCGTACAATTTATAAACAGCAAAATAATGGTGCATCTCTGCATGAGGTAATGGAATTACCACCAGAGCTTGAGCCAAAGGAATTTCTAGAAAATGAACGCTATGAATGTTTGATTTGGAATACTTTAAAATTGGGCAAAATTTCGGAAATGAAGGCAGCCGAACTTCTCAATCTAACTGTCGAAGGACTGCGGATGCAGCGTCGAGAAAGAGAGGTTTATGCAGTTGCTTAATGGCACAATTCTTGATGCAACCGCACTAATTGATTTTTGCTGGCTAGACGAGTGGGGATGGTTACAAAAGCACTACAGCCCTTTATATATTGCCCAAGAAGTTTTGGATTCAGATCGACTGGAACTTCCCACTCGTGAAGCCGCAAAAACTTACCTAACAGCGCTTAATCTCTCAACAGAGGAAATGTTCGCCAGTTTTATAGAATTTGGAGCTAGACAACCGTTGTTGAGTGACGCAGACCGATCTACAATTGCTATTGCCCGTCATCAGTTGCTTATTTGTGCCAGTGATGACGGGCTAGTTACTGAAACTTGTAAAGCATACAACATTGCCTATACCAGGACACTGCGATTATTCGGTGAGATGGTAGAAACTAAACACAAAACAGTCATAGAGGTGATGACAATGGCTGATACATTAATCAAGGAGCGAGGTAAACACATTTCTCCCAAGGTTTTTACAGATTGGACAGCAAGTTTAAAGAAGTATGGCACGAGCTAACAAATTAAAAAATAGTCATGGGCGCACGATCGCCACTTAGGCAAATTTTATCTGCGTCCATCAGCGTGCATCTGCGGTTAATAATTAATTTCTTAAACTTTTGCAACAAGCCCATTAATCAGCCCTTTGTAACTGAGCTACTTTAGGATCGATAATTTTTTGCCCCAAATTAGCAAACTTAATAGCCAATGAAACCTTACTACTAGAACCAAAAATATGAGTAATTTCCCCAATACCAAAAGTTTTGTGAAGAACCCGATCGCCCACCTGCCAATTTTCCGTCACTTCCTTTTTCCCACGGGCTGCACTCTGTTGTAAATTAGCACTCGCACGTTGAATATAAGCCATTTGACTTTTACGTTGAGACGCCATCAGTTCTTCAGGCAATTCATCCAGAAACTGCGATCGCAAAGCAGGTTCCCTCGATCCATACAAACGACGTTCCCTCGCATAAGTCAAATACAACCGTTCTTGAGCGCGAGTAATTCCGACATAACACAGACGGCGTTCTTCCTCCAATGCGGCGGGATCGTTCATAGAACGGTAGTTAGGAAATAACCCCTGCTCCAAACCCACCAAAAACACCACCGGAAATTCCAAACCTTTAGAAGCGTGTAAAGTCAGCAAAGAAACTGCTGTTTCTCCTTCCTTCAAATTATCCAAATCGGAACTCAAAGCAGTACTTGAAAGGAACGATTGTAGCGACACATCATCGTTTTCTTCCTGAAATTGCAGTACGGCATTAAACAATTCTTGGACGTTTTGCACCCTATCTTCTGCTTCATCTGTCCCTTGAGACATCAAGTCTTGGATGTAACCCGAACCGTCAAGAACTCCTTGTACAACTTCTGAAACAGGAACCTTATCCAATTGTTCTTGCCATTGACGAATCAAATCCGCAAAGCCATTAACAGCTTTAGCAGAACGTCCAGCTAATGTATTAACTGATGTCTCATCGCTCAGTATTTCCCACAAAGTCGTGCCTAATTCTTGAGATGCTTTGACCAAGGAATCCACCGTAGCTTTACCAATACCGCGCCGGGGAGTGTTGATAACTCGTAATAAACTCACAGTATCCGAAGGGTTCGCGATCGCACGTAAGTAAGCCAAGACATCCTTGATTTCTTTGCGATCGTAAAACTTAATTCCTCCCACCACCGTGTAAGGAATATTATTCCGAACCAATAATTCTTCAAACGGGCGTGATTGAGCGTTAGTACGGTAAAGAACAGCAAAACTACCCCAGTTCAACTCAGGGTGTTGGTGTTCCAAAGTCTGAATTTGATTGATAACAAATTGAGCTTCCACAAGCTCATCATCAGCTTTGTGACAATAAATTTCTTCCCCCGCACCGCGTGTAGCCCTAAGAATTTTATCAATTCTCTGGGTGTTATTCTCAATCAAATGGTTTGCTGCTTCTAAGATATTTTCACAAGAACGATAGTTTTCCTCTAGCTTTACCATCGTTCTGGTATCTTCATCTGGTAAGCCATCACCAAAATCTTGCTGAAATTCCAACAAAATAGTAAAGTCAGCCATCCTAAAAGAATAGATTGACTGATCCGCATCACCTACTACAAAAACAGAGCGGTTTGTCCAGTCCCATTCACTCTTTTCCAGTTCCCCATTTGTCGCTAATAACCGAATCAAATTGTACTGAGTCCGGTTAGTATCCTGATACTCATCCACCAAAATGTGGCGAAACTTGTTATGCCAATAACCCAAAACTTGCTCGTTTTGCTCAAACAATTTTACAGGAACTAAAATCAGGTCATCAAAATCAAGAGCATTGTTTTCCGCAAGTCGATTTTGATAAGCAGTATAAACCTCTGCAATAACCCTTCCCCGATAATTAGGCTGTTCTCTTTCAAATTCTTGAGGTGATAAACCCTGGTTTTTCGCATTACTGATAGCATAGCGGACAGAACGAGGTTCAAATTTCTTATCATCCAAGCTCAGTTGTTTAGTCACAATGTCTTTGATAAGACTTTGAACATCAGACTCGTCAAAGATAGAAAAATTCTGAGTCCAACGCCGTCCTTTTTCATCCTCATACTTTCCGATATCAAAACGAAGAATCCGCGAACATAAACTGTGGAAAGTACCGCACCACAAATGCTTAACAGTTTTTTTCCAAACTTTTGATTCAAGTTTCGTTTGTTCGTATTCTGGCAGCAAATCAAACCGTTCGCCGTACTCCATCATAGCCAACTGCTCGGCAAACAGCTTTTTAATCCGTTCTTTCATCTCCCGTGCGGCTTTGTTCGTGAAGGTAACCGACAAGATATTCTCCGGATCGACACGGTGATGGGAAATCAAATTAGCAATGCGATAAGTCAACGCTCGTGTTTTACCAGACCCCGCACCAGCAACAACTAGTAAGGGACCGCAAAAATGTTCTACAGCGCGGCGTTGACTTGGATTGAGGTGAGTGAGAAAGTCAGTTGTTGACATGGGATAACAGTGAGCAGTGAGCAGTGAGCAGTAACCGTAGGTTGGGTTGAGGAACGAAACCCAACATAACCCAATGACCAGTGACCAGTGAATGGTTACATTAATAAATAGTAGCTTCTACAAGGGCTACTCAAGCCAAACGATAAGTAGGTAGGCGGAAATCAGCAGAACTACGTTACAAAATGTAAATAAATCTGAAACCCTTACCAATGACAAATGACTATTGACAAATGACGATCCTGACTCGTTAACTTTAATTGTGCCGACTTGCTGAGTTAATTAAAAGTTAACGACGGCGAATTGCGGATAAAATCCCCGAACCTATCGACAGCAGTACCAAACCCCAAATTGCTTCTTTGGGAATGTTCTTGACCACTCCAAAAGCTTGTAGGAGAAGAATTATAGCTAAAACTACTAACAAAATACCCGTAATATACAAGAAAATGCTGATACCAAGACTGGGTGGTCTAGTCACAAACTTTACTCCTCACAACCGAAATATAAATATTCGTGCATCTGCTTTTTGATGCAATCTAAATATTAACGTACCTATAGGAATCATAAATGATTTGTAAAAAAAATCTAATTACTGTAGGGTGGGCATTCCTAGCCCTGTCAAGATGGATAAAAACTCCAGAAAATTAATAGCTCTCTCTCTTCTTACCTCTACGTACTCTGCGTACTCTGCGGTTCAAAAATTATTTATTTAACCACAGAGGGCGCACCAGAGCGCAGAGAAAAAAGATGAGGATTTGATATCCTTCCTGCCAGACTCAGACGTAAAAGAGTAGGGTAAAAATTGCTAAATTTACATTTTGATAGCTAATGACATCCTTCTTACCAAATTCAGATGTAAAAGAGTAGGTTGAAAATTGCTAAGTTTTCATTTTGATAGCTAATTTTCAACCTACGAAAATTATTAATTTTATTACATCGAAGGAAGTATTTTAGCTCCGCTTTGCAGTCAATTTACAGAGCGAGCATCGTTCAAAAATTGTTGAAACTCATCAAATGTATTGACAGTAGCTGCTTGTAACAACAATTGTTTTAACAATTGTAAATCAGAAGTATTATTTAAAGCTTCTATCAACTCTAAAGGTAATTCTCCGAGTCGTAGACCTAAAATTGCTATCACTGATTCACGAGCATTTTGTAAAGCGCCACGTTCCATACTTCTCAATTCCATATTGCTCATTAAAGGCATTTTTCTTTCCTCCTCATAACGATTTAATTTTTCTTCAAAACTTTGCTGTAACTCTTGCGGTAGCTTCATCATCTGGTCAATCATTTGCAAAAGCTTGATAATCGCCTCTCTCTGATAACCTCGCTCATAGAGTCCCCGAACTATTCTCCACTTCCATTGCTCTCTTTCTTCAAGGTTACTTGTTGTCGCTTTAGTTTTTAAGTGTGCCATGACTATAATGGCAAATAGATGATCGCTTTGCTCTAGCTCTTCCCACTGTGCTTGATAGTCTAATAATTTAACGATGGGAAACTTTAAGCTGACTTCACAACCGCCAAGGGAATAACCGTAGTAAGAAGGTCGCCAAGACGCTTGCTCATCTCCTAACACCGCTAAACTAATCACAGGGGATTGATACAAGTCGAATGCTCGGTAATTATAAATATACATTCTTCGAGCAAAGTTCGTCTGTTCTTGACTTTGCACCTCAACGTGTATCAATATCCAGGTTGGTTGCTTGTTGAATAGCCAAACCTGATATAACTTATCTGCAACACGCAAGCTAACATCAGACGCAGGTGTGATTTGTTGCAATTCTTTATCTAACGATTGCGGAGTTCGGCTCCAATCAATCAGAGCATGAACTTGTGGAAAGAAAAATTGCAAAAAAGGCTCAAAATACTCGGTGAGTGCTTCTTTCCAAGGGTTGTCGACCAGCAGCTTTGACTTCGCTCAAATTATTCTCCTTTGCTGTGGCTTTGACATATATTGCGTGTAGAAGCTGATAACCGTGCTATTTTTTATAGTACAGGAATACTCGATAAGAAATTATGAAGAGATAAAAAAGCGATCGCTTGTGGAGTGCGATCGCTTTTTTTCTTAACTAATTACTGGTTACTAGTCACTGAGTAACCAAAAACCCGTGTAAGTCATGCCAGAATCATCAGGTTGTACAACTAAAAAATGCAGTCCTCGACTTTCCTGCTTGCGTTGCGTGTAAACACGAGCAGCATTTGTAACTTCTTTATCTTCAAATGTGGCAACAATCCATCTATCGACTAAACCAGCTTCTAACACCAAGCCATCAGGTGTACCAGCAATGTAATTCAAAGCTATGGGATTGGCTTGTTGCAACCACTGCGCTAAACGCATGGATTGCCGTCCGCCATAAATAACGACTCCGGGAACGGGTACTGTTGATGCCAAGCCTAAATTGAGGGGTCGTAGATGCTCTGGCATTTCTAAAACGGGAATGGGACGATCGCTAAATGCATCTACGATTTCACCTGCAACAAGTGATGCAAAACGCCATTGTTCTCCCCATAAATTTTCTGGTAATGGTGCAGGGGGTGGTTTATCCAAAGCTGTAGGATACTGCTTTTCTTGCAACCACTGTTTTAATGCAAGAGTGTGGCGAGTTGGTTCTACAGTAATACCCAAAATCTTACCCGCCTGCTCAATGATGCTGAGGGATTGAGGGCGAAAAACTTGAATTACGTTTGGTAGTTTTTCTTTGGCTGCTTGCTGAAGTTGAGAAGCAACCCAGCTCGAATTTGCTTGTGCTTGCGGACAAGTAGCTTCATATTCAAAGCTGCGATTCGCATCACAAATCAGCATATACCATAAAACTTGCCCAGATGCATCTGGCTCTTGACATCGATAGAAATCAGCTTGCCAAATTTTCATCAATTTCTACTGGATGAATGCTTGATACTGCTTATCGCCACGAATCTTACCAAAATCTGGGTCAGTTTTTGCTAGTTTTTTGTACTTCCTAGGATAGAGCGCGAACGCTTTTTGCAAGTTTGCCACAGCTAGTTTAGCATCACTTTGCAAAGCGTAAGCACAAGCTTTGTTATAGTAGGCTTCGTGCTGGTTTGGCTGAATCGCAATTGCTTTATCGTAGGATGCTATGGCTTTTTTGTAGCGTTGTAGCTTTGTCAGAGCTATGCCTTTGTTAATCCATGCTTCGTGCTTATTTGATTTGATTGCGATCGCTTTGTCGTAAGATGCTATTGCTTCTTGATATCGCTTCAATCCACTTAAAACATTTCCTTTATTGAACCATGTTTCATGTTTGTTTGGTTGGATGGCAAGTGCTTTGTTGTAAGATGCTATTGCTTCTTGATGCTGATTTAACGAGTTGAAGGCATTACCTCTATTATTCCAAACTTCGGCACTTTTAGGTTTAATCGATATCGCTTTGTCGTAAGCTGCGATCGCGTCTTTGTAGCGTTGCGTGTTAAACCAGCTATTGCCTTGATTAAAATAATCCTCTGCCTGTCGATCGTGGTTTACTTCTGTCAACAGTTGGGAAACATTAACTTCTTGTATAGCTTGGTTGCTATATTGTCCTGATGATTTTGCATTGCCACAACCAAACAAGAAGAAAATTACGAATAAGCCAGTTACTTGAAACAAGCGCCTATGAACCATGCGTTAATAGATAACTCACAATTACAATCCTAGAACAAGATCAATTTATTAAAAAGTATAAAGCTGTACTGACTTTCTACAGAAAATCTTAAAAATCTTTTTCAAAAAGCCTTTTTACAAAACTATTTTGGAGAAATTTCTTGAGAGAAAGTTGTATTATATATTATATATAACCCTATAACTATTCTATTGGATTTGTCAAATATTATGTAGGGTGGGCAATGCCCACAGTAATAACTCTGGTGGGCATTGCCCACCAGAGTTATTACTGTGACCCTACTTCCTTACTACGGAGGTTGCTTTTAGTACGATATCGCGGCTAGGATGAAACCACTGTTAAACTGGGGCGTGCTAGTGCCAAAATATAAACATGTCGATTGAATCCAACTCCAACTCATCCAAGGCTCACTCACATGAACCCCTCTCAGAAGACATCCAACAGCCAGATGACTTTGAAGATGGGCGATGTGAAAATCCCTTGTTCCCCACAGAACTTGCTACCCAGCAGGCTTTAGCCGCAATTTCATCCCAACAATCTCCACAAAGAATATCCACGCTGCAACTACTACGTTCTTCTGTCAATGGACGCACTACTAACTTTGTAACAGTTAAACCAAGAGCACTGTTGCTTATACTCATATCGATCGCGATCGTTATTATTGGAATGACCATTAATAACTCAATTGTAGGTACTTGCGGAATCTTGATGGCTCTACTTCTATCTCTTGCGGTACTGTTACCAGCAGTTGAAACTGCTATAAAACAGTGGTTTTCAGCACAAGAGCGAGCCATATTTATTGCGTTTTTGGGAGTAGTGGCAGCGACTGTTGGTACAATCAAGTTTAGCGGATTTGGCGATCGCCTTCTGGCTTGGGGACGCAAAGTTAACTGGGAAGCTTCCGGGACACTAGCAGAATGGTTTGGTGCATTGGGACAAATTCTCATCGCCATTATCGCAGTTTATGTTGCTTGGCGACAGTACGTAATTTCCAAAGACCTGACGATTCAACAGAATTTTCTTACAATTCAACAAAACATCATTACTCAACAGCAGACAATTGACTCATATTTCCAAGGTATTTCTGACCTAGTATTAGACGAAGAAGGATTATTAGAAGATTGGCCTCAAGAAAGAGCGATCGCAGAAGGTAGAACTGCTGCCATATTAAGCAGTGTTGATGGAAGCGGTAAAGCAAAAATCCTGCGCTTTCTCTCAAGGTCTAGACTGCTAACTCCTTTGAAACGCGATCGTCGATTGGGTAGACCGATTCTCAATGGTACAGGTGGTTATGCTGAAGACCGTGTTGAGGGCGTGCGCGTTATCGATTTGGGCGTCATGCTTGCTGGCGCAGACCTAGCTGACACGGATTTGCGCTGGACTGACTTATCTGAAGTCAATTTTGTTCGCGCTAATCTCAGTCGTTGCGATTTGGTAAAAGCCAACCTATCCCGCGCTATCTTATTTGAAACCAATTTAATTGGTGCTGACCTCAATGGAACTCGCCTATTCTATGGTTCTGTTGAGAAAGCATCACCCCGCAGCCGCACCGAACCACCAGATTATGAAACAGGCGAGTATACTGGTGCGGTTGTAGAAGATGCTGATTTCACCGACGCTCAACGCATATCTGAATCTGCACGATACTATTGCTGCGCTTGGGGTGGCGAAAAAACAAGAAAGACTATCCCCGGTGGTTGTGAAGGAATTCCAAATAAACTAAATAATTAGTTGTCATTGGTCACTGGTCACTGGTCACTGGTTACTGGTCACTGATTAAGAAAACACTTCTCCTTCAGGTAAAGTGAGTACTTCAAAACCGTCTGCCGTCACTGCTATGGTATGCTCGCATTGAGCGCTCAACTTGCGATCGCGTGTCAATGCAGTCCAGCCATCGCTTAAAACTTCCACTTCCCAGGTTCCTTCATTAATCATCGGTTCGATAGTAAAAACCATACCCTGTCTGAGACGTTTTCCTTTTCCACGAGTACCGTAGTGAGGAATTTCCGGTGCGGTATGGAAAATGTTACTGATACCATGTCCTACAAAGTCCCGCACCACGGAAAAACCTTGTGATTCTGCATACTCTTGAATAGCAGCTCCAATATCTCCGATGTAAGCTCCTGGTTTAACTTCCTTTATACCTCGGCGACGGCACTCTCTTGTAATCTCTACCAGCTTTTTAGCCATAGAGGAAGGTGTACCGACCAAAAAGGTCTCAGAAGTATCGCCGTGATAACCATCTACAATGAGTGTCACATCAATATTAATAATGTCTCCGTCGCGAAGAATTTGCTTGGCATTCGGAATACCATGACAAACGACTTCATTAATACTGGTACATATAGACTTGGGATAACCTTTATAACCAAGAGGGGCGCTTTTTGCTCCATGAGCTTGCGTCCAACGTTCTGCTTCATCATTGAGTTCCAGAGTGCTAACCCCTGGTTTAACCATTGGTTCGAGGTGACGCAAAAGCTGAGCGGCTAAGCGTCCAGCTTTACGCATTTTTTCTAGTTCTCTGCTAGATAATAAAACAATTGTTTTGCTGTTGTTCATAAAATTTAGTATAAAACACAGAGGAATTTTAAGTAGGGTGGGCACTGCCCACCAATCTCATGTGGTGGGCAATGCCCACCCTACTACGTATATTTCAAGAATCAAATAGAAGTTTTATAGCTATAGTAATCCTATCTGATTTCTGAAAAAATCTCAGTACCGTAGGGTGGGTACTGCCCACTAGTAATCTCATGTGGTGGGCAATGCCCTACCTACTACGTACAGTTCAAAAATTAAATAGAAGTTTTATAGCTATTAGCCGGTCATTTGAAGGTGAGAACCAACGATCATAGTTCCAATACCAACATCAGTAAAAATTTCTAGCAATAATGAGTGGGGATTGCGACCATCAATTATATGTGCTGCTTTCACTCCTTGTGCAAGAGAACGGACACAACAATTGACTTTTGGAATCATCCCACCACTGACTACACCTGTGGCGATGAGTTCTCTAGCTTCTTGAATGTCTACTTGAGGAATTAGAGTAGAAGGATCTTTGTAATCTTTCAAAATCCCCCGCGTATCAGTTAACAAAATTAACTTTTCAGCGCCTAATGCAGCAGCTATCTCTCCTGCTACAGTATCGGCATTGATATTATACGGCTGTCCTGTTTCGTCTGCTGCAACGCTGGACACTACCGGAATATACCCATTACTAACTAGTGTTTCCAAAATTTTTATATTGACACTGTTAACTTCTCCTACAAAGCCAATGCCTTCATCACCTTGAGGGCGAGCTTTGATTAGGTTACCATCTTTGCCACATAACCCTACTGCTGAACCACCCGCTTGATTGATCAAAGAGACAATTTCTTTATTGACTCGACCTACCAATACCATCTCTACAACATCCATTGTCGGAGCATCAGTCACTCGCAAACCATTTTTAAATTGAGCTTCGATTCCTAACTTATCCAACCAACTGTTTATCTCCGGTCCTCCACCGTGTACTAAGATTGGTCGTAAGCCAACACAAGATAAAAAGACAAGATCGCGAATCACTTTATCTTTGAGTTTGGTGTCTTTCATCGCTGCACCGCCATACTTAACAACTATGGTGCGACCAATGAATTGTTGAATGTATGGTAGTGCTTCGCTTAGCACTTGTACGCGGGTAGCTGCATCTTGCTTGATATACTCAGTTGGGCTGACTGTCATAGGTCGTTGGCTTGCAGTGACTGACGTTACATATAAATTTATATCGTGAAACTACTAGCTATACAAAAATTATATTATTCCTATGTATCTTCTGGTTTTAAAACACTAGGAATCTCATTTAGAACTCGTGTAGCAATTTGCTCTGGTGTTTGTCCTTCACTGACAGTAATTCTCAAATCGGCTTGTGAGTAAAGATGTTGTCTTTGTTCGAGGAGCGATCGCAGTTTCCCTTTGGGATCGCTATCTTGCAAAAGCGGTCTCGTTGTATCCTCTGCTAAACGAGCGTAGATAATCTCCACAGGTACATCTAGCCATACAATTAAGCCGTGGTGAAGGTAACTCCAGTTTTGCTGTTTGAGGACAATACCACCACCTGTGGCAATGACAAGCTTAGTAAAAGCACACACTTGTTCCAAAATTTGACTTTCCAATTTGCGAAACCCAACTTCTCCTTCATTTTGAAACAGTTGAGTTATAGATCTCCCACCAGCTGCTTTCTCAATTACCGTATCCGTATCTACGAAGCCATAACCTAAGTGCTGTGCTAGTACTTGTCCCACAGTAGATTTACCCGCCCCCATCATGCCAACCAAGTAGAGATTGACTCCTTTTAATAAGTTATTTGTCATTTGTCATTTGTCATTTGTCATTTGTTAATAGTAATTGGTCAGGTGGTCAGGTGGTCACTGGTCAGGTGGTCAGGTGGTCACTGGTCAGGTGGTCACTGGTCACTAGTCACTGATTATAGACTTTAGACGCATTTCTCGAATGTAGTTCTTGATTTTGTTCTCCAAAATTGTATAACTTATCAACAGAGAACCTCCTATGTCACCAATCGTTTGCAAATTTTCCTCAATTAACCGTTCGCCTATATATTCTATTAATACAGGAATTTGAGAAAAATTTGCTGCTTTTTTCTCAATCAGAGAACGTTTCTGTAATAACTCGATAGCCTCTAGAATCAATCTCTGTGATACGCGAGGGACAATATCTCTCTGCAACTTACGTACCGACACTAAGTCTGAGTTCAAAGCTAACCAGTACATAATCAGTTTTTCTAAACTAGATAAACGATTAAATTGTTTATCTAAAATGACTCGAATATCTCCAAAAACAACTGTCCCTTGTTCTAAAAAATAATTGATGCTACCATCAAATAATTCTTCAATTGCTGTGGCAACTAATTTAATAAATAAAGGATTGCCTGCATACCAGTCTACTAAAGTTTTGCAGACTTCATCTTGAGAAGTTATTAAACCTTTAGTTTGAAGTATATTCTTACTTTCTACATAACTTAAGCCTATTAACTTCAAGCATCGCACGGGTAAGGATTTTCCTTCAAGCACTGAAATTTCTTGCGGTTTTTCCCGACTCGTAACAATCAAACAGCTTTGATGTTGGGAGTCCCCTACTCTTCTAAGCAGTTCTCCATAAGTCTCATAGCCTTGACAATAGCTTATTTGGGGTAGAAGATAAGAATTTTTCTGACTTAATTGACTAATAGATGTTGGAGGAAATGGCTCGGCAATCTCTATATAGCGATCGCACAAAATTGAATCAAAATTATCTAAGACAATGAGACATCGGGAAGAACGCAAACAATCAATGAGGTGTGAAATCCGGCTTGAGAATGATTCTGTAAAATCTATTTCTTGGTTTGGCAATAAAATTTGGAGGAGTCGATTGAGCAGAGTGTCGGGAGATAAATTGAAATTTAGCGAGCGCCAAATTACATAATCAAACTTATCCTTCAATTGTTCTGCTAGTTTTACAGAAAAAGCTGTTTTTCCAACACCAGACATACCCAAAATCATTACCAAACGACAGCGTTCTTCAACAGTCCATTGTTCAATTTGAGACAGTTCTGTTGCTCTTCCATAGAAAATACTCGCATCAGGTGCTTCGCCCCAATCTTCTACTAGTACTGACCTCGTACCTACAGAAGCAATATCTTGTTTTATATCTATCTTTAGAGGGTTGTCAATTGGCTCTGATTGAAGTCGTACTTTTTTATAACCTGCTTTTTCTAGTAATTGAGTGACACGGCTCCAACTTTTTACTTTAATTGAATATCCGGCTTGATGAGATAGCATCTCCTCTATGTATTTGTACAATCCATTAGAAAGGTAAACTCTCACGGTACTGCTACTACGACTTTGATACACAGTACTTGCAATTTCGGCAGGGCTAAAACCGCAAAGCAAACCTCTCAAGAATTTTTTTTCAACAGGTGTTAGGGATTTTCCTTTCGCCAAACCTAAATCTACATATAGTTTTTCTAGTTCCCAATTATTTTTAGCTTCTATAAATTCTTCTTCTACTTGACTTGAACTATGAAATGTCATTATCGTTATTTTAAATACCAAATTTCCAATATCATACTGAGTTTTGTATAAAGTAAAATTAAATAAATCATAAATTTATAACGAAATTAATAACAGTCGTTAGGTGACTTAGTAATTGTCACTTAGGTATCTTTAGGCTTAACAGAAATTTTATATAGATTGAGTGAAACTTTATCTTGACTTTATCGGTCAACATCAGCAAAGCGTAACTCATACCATTTTGGATTTTAGATGGATGGATTTTGAATTGAGGAAGTCAAGCTTGGACTTGATTTTAACCAATTATCTGTCGCATTCTTCGTTCAAATTGGGATCGCTTAGTCAGTGAGAAAGTTACGTATTTATGCAGTCCCGTGTTTCTACCGACACGTTATGACTGCTTCAGCAATCGGTTGCTACAAGCTGGAATAGACAAGTCAGTGTTTTTGTTCAAGGTGTAAAGTATGACTCATTGTTTGACGAAATACACAAAAACTTTGCTAATGGAAGGGTTGAAGCACAAAACCATTGCATATCTTCTCTGAATCAACTCGTATATATAAGTGTGTTTTATGTGTGGTCGTTAGAGGTTCCAATCATGACACGGATTAGAGACGTTGTAAAAAAAGCTTTAGCCACTGGCTATCTCACTGTTGAAGCAGAAAATCAATTGCGACAGCTACTAACAACTCGGTATGACTTAGAGGACTTTAATGCTTTTATGACTTTACAAGAAGCGGCGATGACGGGAGTTGTCAAGCAGGAATCCCGCGAACGATGCAATCTCGTGTAGAGACGCAATATCATGCAACTTCTAAAGTTAACGACGAGGGGGCTTATCCTCATCTTCAAAGTCATCATCCAAAAACCCCCACTCATCCTCCTGTGCTGGTTCGGGCGATTGAGGTTGATAGGGGGGGATGATAACCCGATAGTCCGCATCATACACTGATTCTGTCTTCCCTACACCAGAATTTTTTGGTTCGCGGTAGCTATAGGAATAGGATGAGTCAGTTTTTGGTTTGTCTTTCGGTTCTGAGGGGCGATCGTAGGTATTAGAGTCTTGGACTTGAGTTTTTTGGGAATTAGACTTATCAAACTCCCAATCTTCATAAAGTCCGCTACCCGTTCCCCAATCATCAACAGTGTCAGTGGTTCGGGATTCTTGCTCCCCAGAAGATGGAGCATTAGGCGGACGAGATGTTGGTTCTTCAACACGAGTTTTATTCTGATGGGGCGTTTCAGGAGACGATCGCAAAGGAGTTTGGCGTTGTCCTCCAAAAGAAGCAGATAAGTTAAATAAAATCGTTAGTAGGATAGTTGTTAATCCACCAGTAACTGTGCTAAATAAAATCCAAATTGCCAGTGGTAATGGTTGCGATCGCATACCCAAAAACACAAGCGGTAGGACAGGAGACCAGTTTTGTACGAGTAGCAGTGTAATTCCTCCGAATACTGCCACTAAAAGAATTAAACGAATGAGTGACATAAGGATTGGGGATTAGGGATTGGGGATTAGGGATTGGGGAACTCGGGGCCCCCTCTGGGGATAAGGGGCAATGGCGATTGGGGAACTCGGGGCCCCCTCTGGGGATAAGGGGCAATGGCGATTGGTAAATTTTCCCAGTCCCTAGTCACTAGTCCCTGGTCGCTAGTCCCTAGTCCCTAGTCGCTAGTCCCTAGTACCCAATCCCCAATCCCTCAGCCTTGCCACCGTTGAATCGGGATACAATCAATATCTAGCTGATCCAAAGCACGGGCGACAACAAAATCAACGAGATCTTCGATAGTTTGGGGATTGTGATACCAAGCAGGAATTGCAGGAACAATTCTTGCACCTGCTTCTGCTAAAGCTGTTAAGTTACGTAGGTGAATTAAACTGAAAGGAGTTTCACGCGGAACGATTACGAGTTTTCGACCTTCTTTGAGTTGAACATCTGCTGCTCGTTCTAGTAAATCGGAACTCATACCAGCTGCTAGCTTTGCTACAGTACTCATGCTACAGGGTATAATTACCATTCCTTGAGTGCGAAACGAACCACTAGCAATGTTAGCGCCTACATCACCCCAATGATGACAGTGCAGTTTCCCTCCTTGTTCGACAAGGGCTTGCTGTCGCCAAAATTGTTCTTGCTGATGGGATTCTACTGGCATACGAATATTTTGCTCGGATTGCCAAACCAGGTATGTTGATTTAGAAGCAACTAATTCAATTTCATAGTCAGCTTCAAGCAAAAATTTCAAAGCACGAACAGTATAAATTAGACCAGATGCTCCTGTTACGCCTATTATGAGAGGTTTTGTAGTTTTTGACACGCGATCGGGGGATTGGGGGTTGGGGAACTCGGGGCCCCCTCTGGGGATAAGGGGCAATGGGGAACTCGGGGCCCCCTCTGGGGATAAGGGGCAATGGGGGTTGGGGATTGGAGATTGGGATTGGGATTGGGGATTGGGGATTGGAGATTGGTAAATTTTCCCAATTCCTAGTCGCTAGTCCCTAGTCCCCAATCCCTAGTCGCTAGTCCCCAGTCCCCAATCCCTAATCACCAGTTTTATTCATCATCAGCGTAGGGATCTAAGTCATCAGGATCGAGATCGTCATCGCGCATATACATACCAGAATCTTCGCCATTCATCATGTTCATATCCTTGCCCACGATCGCACCATCACTACCAACAGTGACTAAATCAATTTGTTGGCGGTAATAGTCAACACTCTTGACCTGTACGGCTACGCGATCGCCTAATCTGTAGGAAGCACGATTTTTACGACCAAATAGCGCTTGTTGTCTAGCGCGGTACTCATACCAATCGTCTTTGAGGGAACTTACGTGAACTAGCCCTTCTACCCGTAAAGGAACTCGCGTATTTCCACTCTCCGACTCAGTGGGTGGAACTTCTATTTCTACAAAGAAACCGTAGGATTGAACCCCCGTGATCACACCCGTGAAAACTTCACCAATGCGTTGTTTCATTAGCGAAGCTCTTTGCAAACCAGCCAAATCTGTTTCAGCTTCTTGAACTTCTTTTTCGCGATCGTTAAGTTGAACAATAATTCTCGTTAGTTCGGATTGCAATTCACTTTGCAATTCTGGTGGGAGAACGTTCCAGTTAATTTCGCCATGGCTTGAGGAATGACGAAGGTTAACACGATCTTTAATACGAGTGTTACGGCGATCGCGTCCGTGTTCGATGAGTGCATAAAATACCCTTTGCATCATCAAATCTGGATAACGCCGCAACGGAGAAGTGAAATGGGTATATTCTGGTACTGCCAAACCAAAGTGAGAACCTTTGGTTGTGGTGTAGGTAGCTTGCTTGAGGGTATCTTGTAGTAAGTAAGTTAAAACTTGCTCGGATGCCGATTCTGCAAAAACCCTAGTCAGTTGTTGGTAATCAAGAGGTTGAATTTCTACGTCTGGTTCTAGGGATAATTCTACACCCAAATTCATCGCCAATTTTAGCATCTCTTGAACATCTTCAGGATCGGGCGCACCTTGTACTCGCCAAATGGCAGGAACTCCCAGAGCATTGAAATGAGTTGCTATCAATTGATTTACCAGTAATGTATACTCTGTGAGTAAAGCTCTTACGGGTAAATCGTCGGTCACCACACACCCCAAAGAACCTTCATCGCAGTATGGGTTTTGATTGGGTGGCAGATTCAATTGCAAACAACCCCGATTGAGACGCACCTTTTTCAATAATTGTCGTACAGTTTCCAGTTCTTGAACGATTTGAGCAACGCCACTACTTGTTTTCGTGGATTTGTTAGCGAGAATAATTTCTGCCTCAGATTCACCGATTGAGGTATCGACTTTAACAACACTAGGTTGAATTTCCCAATCTTCTACTTCTCCCGATTGTGCATCGATAGTAATTAAGAAAGATAGAGCTAATCGGTCAACTCCAGGTAATAAAGAACACCGTTCGCCAACCACTTCTGGGAACATGGGCAGTACTAAATTACCAAGATATACAGATCGCCCCCGCTTCTGTGCTTCCCGGTCAAGAATTTCTTCTGGTTGAATGTAGTGGGTTGCATCGACAATATGAAAGCCCAATCGCCAATTTCCCTCGTTATTTTTTTCCAGAGAGAAAGCATTTTCTACAAATTTGGAATCGCCATTGTTAGGAACTATGCTGAGCATAAACTTTTGGCGTAAATCCAAACGATTTTTTAAATCTGCTTTCAGCAGCTTTTTAGGTAATTTTGAAGCTGCTTCTTGAATGGGGTCTGGAAAAGTACGAGCCAAATCGTGTTTGCAGGTGACCAGATCTATGTCGGCTGCTGCTTCCGCATCGCTACCTAGAATTTGGACGACTCTACCCAATGGTGGATATTGAGCCAATGGATAACGCAAAACCTCCACATGAGCCAAGTGATCGATGGCGTGGTCGAGTTGATTGTTATTGATGAGCAGTTTAAGTTCAAAAAGCAATCTATCGTCTAAAGGTACGGCGCGGTAGCCTCCTTCTACCTGCTTGATCCGTGCTAGTAAAGTGTGATTCGATCGCTCTAGGATGAGTTTGACTTCTCCTTCTGGAGATCGCCTCCGACTGCCTTCTTTGAGCACTTTGACCAAAACGCGATCGCCATTCCAAGCATTGCTCAGATGACTTTCACGAATGTAGATGTCTTCTGCTCCTTCTACATCCTGGATGGCAAAACAAAAACCTTTGCTGGAACAACGGAGTTTTGCTTCAATCACCCCTTCTTCCGAGATACGACGATACTTACCTCGTTCTTTGGCCAAAATCCCGATTCTTTCGAGCACTTCCAAGGCGATGTGAAGTTTTTCTAAACTGGGTTCATCTTCGCAACCAAGTTTCTTTTCCAACAGTTTACGAGCAACCAATTTATCATCAGTAAAATTGGCGAGAAGTGTAGCGATTGAAAATTCCATGCAGTGAACCGACCTTTGGTCAAAACGTCATTTGTTGTTTATCTGGTTCGCGTGCTGTGTACCCTCACGACTACAGACACTAGCCGGAAACGAATTGCCCATAATAAAGGGGACCACAGGAGCATATTTCAGAGTTTAGTGGTTTCAATGGTTCCTTGACTCCAGTCAATCTTCAAAAGTACGCCCGTTTGGTGTTTTGCCCCCTTCGGTAATTACGCAACGGGTTTTTATATTAAGACGCACTTTGGAGAATCCACGCTGCCCAAAAGCACTGTTTAGGGAAACCGCAGGTGTTAGATTGTCTCAAGTGAAGGTTCTTTTACGCCACTGGGCTCTGTTTTTTAACTAAGAGAAACTGCTGACAAATCTAATTGACCCATATGTAGGATCGGAAACAATTAGGGCAGCAGCTTAACGAGCTGTGAGGACGAACCATTACTACATTATTGTAGATTTAGAGTGTGCTTGCAGAAAATAGTAGTAGGACACTAATTGAGTCATTTTGGTAGCATTCTCAGTAAAATTCTTTAATAATAGCCTTATGCGGCAAGGGGCATTGGGTTTATGTGGTTATTTCCCTAACCCCTAACCCCCAACCCCTAACCCCTAACCCCTATTTTCAAGTATTTATACTGTTTTAAAACCTATAAACCCCTGAGAACATATGATAATGTATACGAATCAGGTGCGTTTGTACTAGTAAAATAGATGCAAACAATAACGTTGAGTGCAGTACCTATTTATAATTAAGTGAATTTAGGTGGGGGAGAGTGCAATAAATTGTTCCAACCCCTTTAATTAAACAGAGCAAGATTTGGTGAAAGCATTATGTTGGCTCAATTTCAGAGCAAGTACCCCCAAGGCAATCTTATTGCTGAATTAGTGCAAATCTATCACGGCAAGTACATCGTCCGTGCAAGCGTGCAGATTGATGGCACAACTCGCGCCACTGGTATGGCAGCAGCAGAAATATTAGAAGATGCAGAAGATAAAGCGAGAACTAGAGCGCTGATGGTTTTGGGAATAACAGATCTCCCTCAAGAAGTGACGACGGTTATTTCTCAAGAACCAACCAAGCAAGTTCAGCCCAATGTACTCCCGGTAGCTTCTAAGGAATTGAATGAGAAAGCACATTCTGTTGTGCTGAACTCTCCTTCTCAGACAGAAGCACCAGTAACTACCACCACACCTTCAGTAGTTCCACCACCAATAGCTACCAACGAAACAAAACAACGAGCTGATAGCGATCGCTTAACGACGGCTAATAAGTCAGAAAGCAATTTTGAGACCAAAACTCCCGATCTTAGCGATGGCTTTGCGTCAACTCACAAACCAGAAACTGATTTTGAGACCAAAACTCCCGATCTTAGCGATCGCTTTACATCCACTCATAAACCAGAAAGCAATTCTAAGACCAAAACTTCCGATGTTGACCATCGCTTCGCATCCATTCCTAAGTCAGAAAACAGTTTTGAGTCTCACACTCCCGATTTTGACGAACTCATTCCTGGTATCGATACACCAGAAATTCCAACGTCCAAAACTTTAGGTAACAAAACTCAAGATAATAACGGTAGATTTTCAACAACTAACAAGCAAGAAGAACAATTTGATGCTGCATTAGAAAATTTTGGCATAGTCTCCCCCAACACTACTGAGAACAACTCTTTTTCTGGATCGCCCAATAATGTAACGCCATTTCCTTCACGAAGTTCCAACTTACCAGAGGAAATACCGACACAAGCAACAACAAGCAAGCGTAAGAAAAAAGCTGAACCAGTCGATAATTCAGATGATATTGCCAAAATAGGTGTTGAAATGCAACGATTGGGTTGGAACACAGACCAAGGGCGCGATTATTTAGTCAGAACTTATGGAAAGCGATCGCGTCACCTACTGACTCCAGAAGAATTAAAAGATTTCTTAAAATACTTGGAGTCCCAGCCTACACCTATAGATCCGTTAGCTGGATTTTGAGCGGTACATTCCCTAAACATAAGTTTGTCATTAAATTAAAAGCCGCAACCCTCATCCCCCTCGTTCCCAGGCTCAGCCTGGGAATGCCTCTCTAGAGGCTCCGCCTCCCGTAACAAACATGTAGAACATATAGGACTCCTATTTGATTTTTGAAATATATGTAGTAGGGTGGGCAATGCCCACCGAAACTCTATTGGTGGGCATTGCCCACCCTACGGTACTGAGATTTTTCCAGAAATCAGATAAGTACTTCAGCAAAAATATTTATACATTTTATGATATAATTATGGAGGAAATCAGAACATAAATACTAATGGCTATTTATGCGTTTTATTAGAGGACTAAGTAAAGAAACTATCAAGATGTTAAACCGGATTTATAAGTCAAGCAAGTATCATCAAGTAAGACAACGAGCGCAATGCATTAAATTAAGTTACGAAGGATATAAAATCAATGAATTAATACAAATATTTAATGTGAGCCGTTTGACAATCACCAATTGGCTAGATGATTGGGATACATATGGACTAGTTGGATTATACGATAAAAAGGGAAGGGGAAGAAAGTCAAAATTAAATGATGAACAAAAAGAACAAGTTAAGAAATGGACTAAACAAAATCCCAAGAATTTAGATCTAGTTAGGAAAAACATTAGAGAAGCGTGGGACATCGATGTAAGTAAAGACACAATTAAGAGAATATTAGAATTATTAGACATGAGTTGGCACCGAATTAAAAGAGGAGTAGCCGGACAGCCAGACCCATTGGTATACAAGAGAAAAAAGCAAGAATTATCGGAACTGAAAAAACAGGAAGATAGAGGAGAAATAGATTTAAGATATGTAGATGAAACGGGTTTTTGTTTATGTTCCTATGTTCCGTATGCATGGCAAGAACAAGGAGAAGAAATCATCGTAAAAACCCAACAAAGCAAACGGGTAAATGCCCTAGGATTTTTCAATAGAAAGAATAATTTAGATGTCTATTTATTTGAAAAGAGTATTAACAGTGACGTGGTGATAGCTTGTATTGATAAATTTTGTGAGTCTATAGAAAAGAAAACTGTATTAGTTTTAGATAATTCCTCAATCCATACAAGTAACGCTCTCTTCGATAAGCAAGAAGAATGGAAAGAGAAAGGATTAACCCTGTTCTTTTTGCCTACTTACTCTCCTGAGTTAAATATTATTGAGATATTATGGCGTTTTATCAAATATCAATGGTTAGAAATAGATGCATACTCTAGTTGGAAAAATTTAGTTGAAGCCGTAGAAGATATCTTTCGTCAGTATGGAGGAAAATATATAATTAATTTTGCATAACTACTTACCAGTATTGACAAATTCGCAACCATTCGTTTAATTCTAGTTTTTGATTGGTATCTGGATAAGCGCGATACTGATAGTTAAGCAACAAAGGATTTCACCCCCTTTATCTAAGCACCGTTGTTATTTTAGAATACACTGATTTTTCACTTGGCCCCATTTTTCTTGCCTAATTCCACCCCACTCCCGCGTTAATCGTCGATTAACATAGGTCGGGGGACGTGCCATTTTTGCCCGGTCATTCATCCCACATCTTACCCCGAAGGGGAAGTGTGGGATGAATGACCGATTAAGCTAAAATCTTTACCAGCATCGTCAAATTAAATTATTGGAGGCGGAGCCTCTGGGGAGGCATTCCCAGGCTGAGCCTGGGAACGAGGTCAAAAGCTAGGAGGTTTGCGATTACTGGTTAACGACAGCCATTGGACGACTACCAGCAGAGTGGCGATCGATCACTTGGTCGATTAAGCCGTAGTCTTTAGCTTCATGAGGTGACATAAAGAAATCTCTTTCTGTGTCCTCAGTAATCTTTTCTAATGGTTGACCCGTATGCTCGGCTAAATATTCATTTAGCTTGCGCTTGTGATAGAGGATTTCCCGCGCCTGAATTTCAATATCAGTTGCTTGTCCTTGAGCACCGCCCAAAGGTTGGTGAATCATAATTCGGGAATGAGGTAAACTCATCCGCTTACCTTTTGTGCCAGCACTGAGGAGGAAAGCGCCCATACTTGCCGCCAATCCGGTACAAATTGTACAGATATCTGGGCGGATATGCTTCATAGTATCATACATCCCCATTCCCGCCGTTACCGAACCACCAGGAGAGTTGATGTACATATATATATCTTTCTCCGAGTCTTCAGCGTCTAAAAACAGTAGTTGGGCAACAATCAAGTTAGCCACAGTGTCATCAACCTGCTGTCCTAAAAAGATGATGCGCTCGCGTAACAGACGTGAGTAGATATCAAAGGCGCGTTCGCCACGACCTGATTGTTCTATAACAATTGGAATCATGAAAGCTGATTGTACTTATTTTACGTATATTCTATCGATTGCAACGCCCGATGGCTGTCCCAAAACCCGAACCTTAACAGTGACCAGTGACCAGTAACCAGTGACCAGTAACCAGTGACCAATCCCCATTGCCCAATCCCCGAACTATTAAACTTGTCTGCATTTTTACAAGTACTTTTCCGGAATAGAATTACCATTACGAGTAGATACTTAATACAGGGTGCATTTGGTTAACAAACTAAATAAGAATTGCCATCCCCCCAAAGCCAGAGGAGCCCGCCATGCTCGAAAAACTTTTACAAGCCGCCGTTATCACTTTCTTACTGCACCTCATTGCAGGACTTAGCCCAAATAGTATCGCCGAGACAAAGGTAGAACAACTTTCAACAATCGCTCCAGTACCAGTTGCAAATGCACTCCCCTTTTCTGCGCGGTAAAATAGCCAAGGTATTGATGAGTGATTCATCGAAAATTTATAACGTGTCCGACTTAAGACTTACTCCTTGGGCAGTGTTAATATAAGAAGAATGCATGACTGTACCTATAACGAGCTAGACTGGGCAAAGAAGGTTTCCTCATGCATCTTCACTCATGACTAATCGTCTTGCTCAAGCTAAAAGCCTTTACCTACGCAAACACGCCGAAAACCCTATTGATTGGTGGCCTTGGTGTGATGAGGCACTCTTAACGGCAAAAGTACAGAATAAACCAATATTTCTTTCTATAGGTTACTCTAGTTGTCATTGGTGTACTGTAATGGAAGGAGAAGCATTTTCCGACCTAGCAGTGGCTGAGTATATGAACGCCAATTTTCTTCCTATTAAAGTGGATAGGGAAGAAAGACCTGATATTGACAGCATCTATATGCAGGCTTTACAAATGATGAGCGGTCAGGGGGGTTGGCCTTTAAATGCGTTCATCTCACCAGAGGATTTAGTGCCTTTCTATGCGGGGACTTATTTTCCATTAGAACCGCGCTATGGTCGTCCTGGGTTTTTACAAGTTCTGCAAGCAATCCGCCATTATTACGATACAGAAAAAGACGATCTGCGCGATCGCAAAGCTACGATTCTTGAGTCACTCTTAACTTCAGCCGTTTTGGAATCGGGCGGCGTAACAGAAACTCAAGATATAGAATTATTGCACAAAGGTTGGGAAACTTGCACTGGAATTATTACCTCCAATCAATACGGCAATAGCTTCCCAATGATTCCTTATGCAGAACTGGCACTGCGAGGAACTCGATTTACATGGGAAGATTCTCGTTACGATGGCTTACAAGTATCCGCTCAAAGGGGTCTGGATCTGGCACTGGGGGGAATTTTCGACCATGTAGCAGGGGGCTTTCATCGTTATACAGTCGATCCCACATGGACAGTACCGCATTTTGAAAAGATGCTTTATGATAATGGTCAAATTGTAGAGTATCTGGCTAACTTGTGGAGTGCGGGAATTCAGGAACCCGCTTTTGAAGATGCGATCGCTCTCACTGTTCAATGGTTAAAGCGGGAGATGATCTCCCCATCGGGATTCTTCTACGCTGCTCAAGATGCTGATAGCTTCTCAAATCCAACAGACCAAGAACCTGAAGAAGGAGCATTTTACGTTTGGAGTTACAGCGAATTGCAGCAACTGCTGACTCCAGATGAACTAACAGAATTACAACAAGAATATACAGTCACACCGAACGGTAATTTTGAAGGAAAGAACGTTCTACAAAGGCGTCATCAAGGCAAGTTAAGTGAAAGTTTACAAACAGCGTTAGGAAAATTGTTTGTTGCTCGTTATGGTTTTGCCACGGACAGGACTAATGAAGCTTCACATACATCCGCTACAGCATCTGTTGCTACGTTTCCCCCCGCCCGCAACAATCAAGAAGCAAAAACTCGTAACTGGTTAGGGCGCATTCCTGCAGTCACAGATACAAAAATGATTGTTGCTTGGAATAGCTTGATGATATCTGGTTTAGCTAGAGCATATGGAGTATTCCAAAAACAAGAATATTGGGAAATTGCCGGCAAAGCAGCAAATTTCATCTTGAACAATCAGTTTGTCAATGGGCGCTTTCACCGTCTCAATTACGAAAATCAGCCAACAGTATTGGCTCAATCTGAAGACTACGCCTTTTTTATAAAAGCACTGCTAGATTTACATCAAGTCTCTTTAGGAATAGAGCATAATTCTTCCCAAGCCCCAAGCTCCAAGCCCCAAGCCCCAACTCACTGGCTGGAAAAAGCAATTGCCTTACAAGAAGAATTTCACGAATATCTATGGAGTGTGGAACTTGGTGGATACTTCAATACATCTAGTGATGCTAGCCAAGATTTGATTGTGCGCGAACGAAGTTATGCCGATAATGCTACACCATCTGCCAATGGAATTGCGCTCGCAAACCTTGTCCGTCTTGCTCTTTTAACCGACGATCTTCATTATTTAGATTTAGCAGAGCAAGGATTAAATGCTTTTAGGAGTGTAATGAATCGCGCTCCCCAAGCTTGTCCCAGCTTGTTTACTGCCTTAGATTGGTATCGCAATTGTACATTAATCCGCACGTCAGAAGAACAAATTAAATCTCTTGTGCCAACGTATTTACCCAGTGCAGTGTTTGTCTCAACATCCAAATTACCAGAAGGAAGTGTGGGATTAGTTTGCCAAGGATTAAAGTGTTTACCAGCACCAGAGAGTATGGAGCAGTTTGTACAGCAATTGCAAAAGAGTTTAACAAGGAGTAGGGGTTAGGGAGTAGCGGTTAGTGGTATTGCTAATAACAAATGACAAATGACAAATGACCAATGACAAATAACCTAAGTGCAATTGTGTTAGCAGGGGGGATGAGTTCCCGTATGGGACAAGATAAAGCTTTGATTCCAATTCAAGGTGTACCCCTCCTGCAATTAATTTGTCAAATAGCAGAAAGTTGTGCGGATACAATTTATGTGGTAACCCCTTGGCAAGAACGCTATCAGCACCTAGTAACTCCTAAAATCCAGTTTATTCGGGAAATTTCTTTAAATAAATCTCTACCTCATGGACCACTTGTTGGCTTTGCTCAAGGATTAGCACAAGTGCAAACGGACTGGGTATTGCTACTCGCCTGCGATTTACCTAAGTTGCAGGTGGAAGTGTTGCAAGAGTGGGTGGCTGAACTCAAATATGTTGACGAGGATGCGATCGCTGCATTGTGTTATACTAAGTCGTGGGAACCATTATGCGGTTTTTACCGCCGTCGCTCTTTACCAAGTTTGGTGAAATATATTGATGAGGGCGGGCGATCGTTTCAAGGGTGGCTAAAACAGAATCACGTATTTGCTTTGTCATTGCCAAATTCAGAAATGCTGTTTAACTGTAATACACCACAGGATCTAAGTTTGACTTAAGTGAAAAAGCGATTGGCGATTGGCGATGACTCCCTTTGGGCTCTAAAATTACCGATTTTTGTAGGGTGGGCAGTGCCCACCATTGAATATTGGTGGGCACTGCCCACCCTACGCCCATAGGTAATCATAAGCGCACCGAAGGGAGTAGCAATTAATTTCCCAGTCCCTAGTCCCCAATCCCCAGCCCCTATTTTCAGTAGTGACCTTTCCGTTTACAATAAAAGGCTACCCTGTCAGTCAGTCTCCTAGCCCTAATTTGTTAAATATGAAACATACCCTTTCAGTACTTGTAGAGGATGAGGCGGGAGTTCTATCCCGTATTTCTGGATTATTTGCCCGTCGCGGCTTTAATATTGAAAGCCTCGCTGTAGGTCCGGCAGAACAATCAGGTATTTCCCGAATTACAATGGTTGTCCAAGGAGATGACCGTGTCATCGAGCAACTTACCAAGCAGCTGTATAAGCTCATCAACGTCCTTAAGGTGCAGGATGTGACTGAGAGTCCTTGTGTAGAGCGAGAACTGATGTTGCTTAAGGTCAATGCTACAAGCACTAACCGTTCGGAAATTGTGGAATTGTCCCAGATTTTCCGAGCAAGAGTGGTAGATGTGGCAGAGGATTCTCTTACTTTAGAAGTAGTCGGAGACCCAGGGAAGATGGTAGCGATCGTCCAGGTGTTGCAAAAATTTGGGTTGAGAGAAATAGCTCGCACTGGCAAAATTGCTTTGACTCGTGAGTCTGGTGTGAATACAGAGCTACTCAAGTCTTTGGAAGTTAAGGTTTAGTGGTAGATTTTACAGTAACCAACACTACCCCCCTAACTGAATGTTCGAGATTGGGGGGCTATTAGTATGCTCAATGATTGATATTAAGATGATGACTGATAGTAGCAATGCAGTGACTTACTGTTTTTCTATCGCGATCGCTATACCATTTTTCCCTTGAATGAGGTGCAATGACTTAAAAGTCTGTAGTTGTAAGCTTTTAGCTTTGCAATACTATAAATACTATAACAATTACAGAGCTCAACGAACTTCATATCGAGTTACAAATACAAACAGTATTTTCTTTTATTGAAGGAAAACTATAAAGATCAAGGGTTAACAACAGGTTTACTTCATAGGTTGTTTATAAAGTTTTATAAAGAGTAAAAGTAATTTAATATGTCAAAGGCTTATGTTTGGGAAATTTTAGTTGCGCTTTATGTAAGTCGATAGAGATCTGAAATTTAATGTTTTAATAAAGTTCTGGTGAGAGAATTTCTAAGTATTGTAAGTTTATGTGTGGATGTAAATTTAAAAACCGATTTAAACCAGGGTTAAGAGCCATAAATAATAGAGACGGCGATATCTATCTATTCTTAGTAGCTTGAATGTTTAAAAGTACAAGACAGGGTGAGAATTAAATAGCTACTGAGAAACGCCGAGGCTGCACCACCACTTCTACCTTCAATCGCTTAAAATCCTCAAGAACACCTACCTTGATTTCTCTATCAAAGTTAGCTACTACAAAGCGTACTAGCTAAAAATACCTTGATTCATATAACCCTTTGATTGCTAACTACAAGGGTACTTGATATGTGGTGCAAACACAGTTGACTAGTTTAATTCGCATGAGTTGCTAGTGTCGGAAGAAGATATTTTGTCACTGTGTTTTAGGTTTTTGTAAATTACGCTTTTCAAAGGCTTGCATAGTTGACGCAGGCACTTAACCCTATATAAAGACAAGCTTCCAAGGCTAGAGTTAGTATTGTTTTTCTTCAAAGCGTTCGAGGGTGGTTCATGACTTCTCACACCGTTAATCAAAAATCAAAAAACAGTTTATTAAGCGCATTGCTGAAACTTAGAAACCGTCATTTGTTCATTTGCGATATCATTATTTTCTCTAGTACACCATTATTAGCTCTGCTTTTATGTTTGGATGGCAATCTTAATATCGCTACTTACACATCAGAGCTAGCGTTAGTAACCACACTGTTTTTATTTGCCAAAATTAGTGTATTTTGGAGTTTTGGTTTTTATAGGCGTTACTGGCGTTACGCCAGTATTGAAGAATTAGTCTATATAGCCATACTGATGGTAGTTGCAGGAGTGAGCCAAACCTTGTTATTTGATGTTTTGGTTTACAGAGACTTGATGAACGATGGAGTACCGCAATTGCTGCCATTAATCGATGGTATGCTTTCGTTTCTTTTCATTGTGATGCTGCGTTTTAGTATTAGGGTAGTAGAAAGAGTTAGCCTATGGCGTACAACTATAAATCCACGAGAACGCGTACTAATAGTTGGCGCTGGTAGTGCAGGGGTTTCTCTGGTAGAAGAAATGCAAAGCAATCCTCAACTGGGTTTTTATCCTGTTGCCTTCATTGATGATGACCCTAAAAAATTACACGCAAGAATTCGGGGTATATCTGTGGTAGGCGATCGCAATGAAATTCCTGATACAGTCAAAGCTCTTGATATCCACAAGGTTATCATTGCCATGCCTACAGTTCCGGGACAAGTCATGCGGGAAATCGTAGATATTTGTAAAGCAACAGGAATTCAAACCTGCACTTTACCAGGGATACATGAAATCCTCAACGGTCGCGTGCGAGTAGACAGTATTCGGGACGTAAGGATTGAAGATTTGCTGAGACGCGAACCCTTACAGACAGATATTGAAAGGGTGTATCAATTTCTTCAAGGCAAAAAAGTACTTATTACAGGAGCAGGTGGGTCTATTGGTAGCGAGCTTTGCCGTCAAATTTTCAAATGTTGTCCTGCTGAAATGATTCTGGTAGGACATGGAGAAAATTCTGTGTTCAATATTCAACAAGAACTTGAACAAGCTGTCCAAACCATTAAAAACGACAGCAAAGGACAAAGACATACCCCTCGTTTGTCTGCCTTCATAGCTGATATTCGCTTTCAAGAGCGTCTAAAACAGGCTTTTGAAGTGTTCCAACCAGATGTGATTTTTCACGCTGCAGCACACAAGCACGTCCCTTTGATGGAATTAAATCCTGCAGAAGCAATTTCAAACAATGTGCTTGGAACAAAAAACTTATTGAATTTGGCACTACAATACAACGTTAAACATTTTGTCATGATTTCCACAGACAAAGCAGTTAACCCTACTAATATTATGGGGGCTAGCAAGAGAATCGCTGAAATGTTAGTACTGCAAGCGGCAAAAGAAAGTGGCAGAGCTTACGTGGCTGTTCGTTTTGGTAATGTGTTGGGTAGTCGGGGGAGTGTTGTACCTACTTTTAAAAAACAAATTGCAGTTGGTGGTCCCATAACTGTAACCCATCCTGACATCTGCCGTTACTTCATGACCATTCCAGAAGCTGTTCAACTTGTTTTACAGGCTGCCGTACTTGGACGTAGTGGTGAAGTGCTAATGATGAATATGGGCGAACCTGTCAAAATTGTGGATTTAGCCAAAGAACTCATTCGCCTTTCTGGATATGAAGTCAATAAAGATATTGACATTGTATTTACAGGTTTGCGCCCTGGAGAAAAGTTATATGAGGAGCTGTTTATTCCAGGAGAAGAGTACGAACGAACACAACACGAAAAACTGTTTGTTGTGAATAATGCTAGTCGGGTTATCTGTGAAAATTTGGCTGGAACTGTAGAAATTTTATGTAAAGTGGCTGATAAAAATGATATGATTTCTATCAAGCTTCTGCTTAAAAAAATAGTTACGGGATACAAATCAGAATCTTTTCATAACAATCCATCCACAAACGATTCAACAAATAAACTTGTTACAGTTATACCAAGTGTTTGTTAATGCTGTAACGGCTTTACAAGTCAGATAGAATGAAGGCAATGTGCGAGAGATTTTTATTGAGATAAATAGTATCTTTACTCTTTATTGTATTTCAGAGGAATACAATAAAGAGATTGATGAACTAATTTCATGACTTGAAGAGGAGAGGGCAGTTAATGATTAAACATCTAGAAAAACTGAAATACGTTGCTTTTACTAAAAGAATGGCAAAAAGTTTTATAAGAAGGAAAGGAGATTGGTCAATCGGAATCTATACAGGTGAATCTCTTTTTAAGTTTGATTCCCCTAAACATATCAACAATCCAGTTTTGACTGCAAAGGATGTTACAGATGTACCAGCCAAATTTGTTGCCGATCCATTTATGGTTTATGAAAATGGCTCTTGGTATATGTTTTTTGAAGTTCTGAATGCTTCTGATAATAAAGGAGATATAGGTCTGGCAACAAGCGAGGATTGTATCAACTGGCGTTACGAGGAAATAGTCCTTGATGAGCCTTTTCACTTGTCTTATCCCTATGTTTTCAAATTTCAAAACGACTACTACATGATTCCTGAAAGTTATGAAGCAAATTCTATCCGCTTGTACAAAGCAGTTGATTTTCCCAAAAAATGGTCATTGGTAAAAACTTTACTTGATGGTGCTGATTATGTAGATTCTTCTATATTTAATTACAAAGGGATATGGTGGATGTTTACCACATCACCAAAAAGTGACGTTTTACATCTTTATTATGCTAATGATTTCATGGGAAACTGGATTCTACATCCTAAAAGTCCTGTAATAGAAGCAAATTTAAATATAGCGAGACCAGGAGGTAGAGTGATTGTACATGATGAAAGAATTTTTAGATATACACAGGACGACGAACATTTGTATGGTAGTAAAGTGAGAGCTTTTGAAATAACTGAGTTAACAACAACGACTTACGTAGAAAAAGAAGTTCGAGAGAATCCAATTCTTAAAGCCAGTGGCTTTGGTTGGAATAAAACTGGAATGCATAATATCGATCCTCATCAAATTATCGAAGGAAAATGGGTAGCTTGTGTAGATGGATATCGCATTGTTTTTGATTTCGGTATCGAATTACAATATAGAATTAGAATTCTGAATCAATTGAAAGAAATTATTAAACTACCACTACGTGCGATGAATCAAAAAGCTTTGAGTAAAACATTTATGTGAAGACAAGGAGACTATGGTATATGAGTATTGAACAGTTGTTGTTACAAACGTATAAAAGGGTATAACTTTTAACAGATGCAACATCATAAGCCTCTCACACTGCATCATAACTTCTCTTGGACTTTTATTGGCAATCTTGTTTACGCCGCTTGTCAGTGGGGGATGTTGGTAGTACTTGCGAAACTTGGTAGTCCAGAGATGGTTGGGCAATTCACATTAGGGCTTGCAGTTACTGCTCCCATAATCATGTTGACAAATCTTCAACTGCAACACGTTCAAGCAACAGACGTTGTCCATCAATATCTTTTTGGCGATTATCTTGGTCTCCGGGTCATCTCAACAGTATTAGCTCTATTAGTCATTGTGCTGATTACGTTGATAGCTGGGTATCGTTGGGAGACATCGCTTATTATTCTTCTAATTGGTTTAGCTAAAGGATTTGAGTCTATCAGTGACGTATTTTATGGACTGCTCCAGAAATACGAACGCATGGATCGGGTTGCCATATCGATGATGATTAAAGGACCTCTATCACTTTTACTACTTGGCATTGGTGTTTATATGTCTAGTAGTGTTACTTGGGGAACTGTAGGATTAACTGTTGCTTGGGCTTTGGTCTTACTCTGTTATGACATTCGTACTAGTACAAACATACTCAATTATCAAGCAACGCCGCATAGTGAAGAAACAAGAATACAAAATACTGTAAATGGCGTGCAACCTCAGTGGAACTTGAAACAACTCACGAAGCTAGTCAGGCTTACATTACCACTAGGTATTGTCATGATGCTTATTTCCCTCAATAGCAACATTCCGCGTTACTTTATTGAGCGACAATTGGGCGAGCGCGAACTAGGAATTTTTGCGGCGCTTGCTTATCTCACTATATTGGGAAACATGGTGGTGACAGCGCTAGGGCAATCAGCCACTCCAATGCTTGCTAAATATTATGCCTCTGGTAATGGAACTGCATTCCGCGCACTCCTGTTTAAGTTAGTAGGAATTGGTGCTATCTTGGGCGGAGCAGTCGTTTTAGTCACTCTTGTTATCGGTAAGGAGATTTTGACAATTGTCTACCAATCTGAGTACGGTCAGCATAAAGATTTATTTGTGTGGTTAATGGTAGCAGCAGCTATTAATAATGTCTCCTCCTTTCTGGGTTATGGAATGTCAGCAGCGAGGTATTTCCGTATCCAAATACCTTTGTTTGTCATAGTTACAGGCACATTAGCTTTAGCTTGCCTGTGGTTGCTGCCAAATTATGGATTGCGAGGAGCCGCAATCGCGTTACTCATTGCAGCAGTCGTACAGGCGGGTCTGAGTTTAGGCGTGATTATTTATGCGTTGTTTAGAATCAATAGACGTGGCGATCGAGAATCGGAACCGCTGTCTCAAGTCTAAGGGAGCGATCGCATCTAAAGATTTATAAGGAATAGTTTGTATGCAAAGTGAATTTTCTAGCAATACACTAACAATTAACCAAAAAAATGTTGTGTTTGACAAGTATCCAGTACGTATCCTCCATGTTGTTGCAAGTATGAACCGAGGGGGTATTGAAACTTGGCTAATGGGCATTTTGCGTCACATAGATCGCGAGCGTTTTCAAATGGACTTCCTTGTTCATACAACAGAACCTTGTGCTTATGATGATGAGATTCGTGCCCTCAACAGTCGAATTATTCCCTGCCTTCATCCATCAAGACCTTGGACTTATGCATCCAATTTCCAGCGAATTTTACGGGAGAACGGTCCATATGATATCGTCCACACTCATGTCCATTTATTTAGTGGTTACATCCTGCGCTTAGCTCAGCAAACTGGTGTACCTGTTCGTATTGCTCATACCCATACCGATACTTCTTCAATTGACGCCAGAGCGGGATGGCTTAGACGTGCATACTATACCTTAGCAAAATGGTGGATTAACCGTTATGCTACTGTTGGTTTGGGAGTTAATCGCAACGCAATAGCCGATCTATTTGGGTCAGTTTGCGAAACCGATCCGCGTTGGAAGCATCTTTGCTGCGGCATTAACTTGACTGTATTTCGCGATCCAATCGATCGAATTGCTGTACGCACTCACTTGGGTATTCCGACGGATGCTTTTGTTATCGGTCATGTAGGTAGATTTGTTGAAGCTAAGAACCATACGTTTATTCTGGACATTATTAGAGAAATTGCTCAGAGAGAACCGAAAATATACTTACTGCTAGTAGGTGATGGTTCATTGCGATCAAATATCGAGCACAAAGCCGTTCAGCTAGGCTTAGCTAACCGTGTCATCTTTACAGGTGTCCGATCTGACGTTGCTAAATTGATGAGAGGTGCTATGGATATATTTCTGTTTCCATCTCTATATGAAGGGCAAGGAATTGTGCAATTAGAAGCGCAATCTGCTGGACTACCTTGTTTTTTATCAGATGTCATTCCAAACGAGGGAGATGTAGTCAAACCTCTGGTACATCGACTATCTTTATCTCAAAAAGCTTCCGATTGGGCAGAGGCAATTTTAGCTGTCCGTCAGTCTAAAATAACAATCTCGCAAATAGAAGCTCTCAGACTTGTCGAGCAAAGTTTATTTAACATTCTGACTGGGGTTAAAGATTTAGAAAAAATTTACTTGACGCAAGCTCAAACTTCATTTAGATAGAAGGAAAGAACCTAAATGAACAAGATAGTTATTAGTCAAAAATGTGCTCAAAAATTTTTAGAAGATGGTCTCCTAATCCCGTTGGATTTACTTCTCATATTTTGTATAACTTTTTCCGGAGATACAAAAGTATTTGGAGTTCCTATATTTGGTATTTTTTGGCTCATTATTGTTACTTTAAGAAGAAACTTTAAATTTCAAAAAACAGAAGTTTTAGTACAAATCTTTTTGATTGTATTTTTTCTACCAATATTAATTCAATTTTATAAATATAATTTTGAATACTATTTTGCAGCTTTTTCTACAATCCTTTATGTGAACGCTTTAGTTTTTGCTAACTATACACTTAATCGCTTGCTTAGCGATAGTCCTGGAGCTAAGGTAGTTCAATGGCTACCATTTGTATTAATTGTAATTCTTGGAGTACTAACTCAACGTTTTTCCGGAGATTCTTCCAGGCAATCTTTTCTATTTGGCCCAAATGTTTATTACAGAATAATAGGAGCTATCTTTTTATTACACATTATTCTTTTCAAACAAGAATATGAAAGTGTGAAGGCAAAATTTAAATTATGGTCTTCAATGAATAGTTTATTAATGACTTTTATTTCTTTATTCATCTCTTTATTTATTTTATTAAAAACAGGTTCACGAGGCGCAACAATAGTAGGACAATTTCTGTTATTATATTTCTCTATGTCAATCTTATCAATTAAGCAAAAGTGGCTAAAGATAGTTAGTATTTTTGTTATAGTATTTGTGCTTGCATTAGTTATTTACACATTATTTTCTACCTTAAGTTCTGATTACAGAGGATTTTGGTTTTACGACCGTGGAGCGTCGTCAGGCTCTATTAAAGATAGACAGGGTTTTTTAGATAATTTGCCATCTTTCTTAATGAAAGATAACTTTTTATTTGGAGAGGGTAGCAATTACATATATTCTTATCCTCACAATCTTTATCTAGATATTCTGTATAATTCTGGTATTTTTCCCTGTTTAATACTTTTATCCTTTACTTTTATTTATGTAATTTTATTACTTAAAGGAAAAGTAACTGGTAACTGGAAGCTTTTGACCATCATTCTATTGCCTATTTATATAGGCTCTCTTGTTTCAGGAACTTTATACGATAACTATCCGATTATAACCATGATAATTATGGTTCCTATTTGGGTGCAAAAACAAGAGCGTAGTACTTCTAAAAGAAAAAGTATTTCATTAGAAGTTAGCTAACAACATTTTTGAGCAGTGACTAAAGAGGGAAATACCTGTATGAATAATTTGGATGAAGAACGAGTTCGCTCGACTTCAATCTTACATATAGCACCCATTGCAGATAATCAAATTACAGGATTAACGGTTGCCATACCACGAGTAGTTAAATCACTTCATCAGATAGGAGTGAAAACTGGGATTTTAACCACAGAATTTTCTAATCCTTATACTCTCATAGAACCTTATCCAGTTGTACACATTCGAGAGCTACCATTATATTCTGCAATTTCAGCAATGCCAAAACCTTTAAATCAGCCTAATTTAATTATTTTTCACAGCACTTATATACCAGATCATGCTTGGCTTGCTTATCAATCCTACTGTCAGGGTATACCCTATGTCATTTGTCCTCATGGTGGCATGACAAAGGGCGCACAGCAAGTTAAAAGATGGAAAAAAATGGCAGGAAATATTTTGTTTTTTAACTGGATGGTAACCCATGCTGTGGCATTACATTGTTTAACTGAATTGGAAGCTACTGATGTTAAAATATGGAAACGTCCGATTTTTATAGTTGGTAATAGTGTAGAATTACCTCCAAAAGAAAAAATTGCTTTTTCTAGAAAGCAGGAAGAATTACAATTTGTTTTCATAGGAAGATTAGATATCAATCATAAAGGATTAGACTTACTTCTAAAAGCTTGTTCACTTGCACAAAATTCTTTAAGAGAAGCTAGAGTTAAAATTCATTTGTATGGTCCTGATATCAAAGGAAGCAGAAATATTATTGAGAACATAATTGATAACTATCAAATTCAAGATTTTGTCTATTTACATAACCCTATTTTAGGTTTAGACAAGCACGCAGTTTTACAACAAGCTGATTTGTTTATTCATACTTCGCGTTTTGAAGGACATCCAACAGCTGTTTTAGAAGCTATGGCTTATGGCATTCCTTGCTTATTGACACCAGGTACTAATATAGCAACCGAAGTATCTGTCGCTAATGCAGGATGGTCAGTTGAGCCAAATCCAGAAGCAATTGCTAATACTTTACTTTGTATTTTACAAGCGCGATCGCAGCTTCAAAGTAAAGGATATGCTGCTAGAAGTTTAGTTGAAAACAAATATTCTAGCGAGCAAATTGGAATGCAATTACTTCAAGAATATACAAACTTACTGAATAAAAATTAAGGGATTTTTATGGCATCATATAAATTAATTTATTTACATCAATACTTTACAGTTCCATCTGTATCTGGTGGAATCAGGTCTTGGGAATTTTCTCTTCGTTTGGTTCGAGATAACTGGGAGGTTTCTATGATTTGTAGCGACTCAGAAATTCATAATATCTCAGGGACTCAAATTGTAAATTTCTTTAAGAATTACCAAGGCAAATTTCAGTTAAAAACTATTTCTTCAAACTATAGTAACAACATGAGTTACTCCCGAAGAATATTGGCATTTCTTAACTTTGCAGTGCAGTCTTCCATACAAGTTATGCGAGAACCAAAAGCCCATCTCGTTTTTGCCACTAGCACCCCATTGACTATTGCCATCCCAGCATTATTGCGAAAATGGTTAAGAGGTACACCTTATGTTTTTGAAGTGAGAGACCTCTGGCCTGAAATGCCTATTGCTGTTAAAGCTATACGCTCTCCATTAGCTATATTTTTGGCTCATCAACTGGAGCGGCTAGCTTATCAAAATGCTTCCCAGATTGTTGCACTTTCTCCCGGTATGAAGGAAGGCATAATCAAGCAAGGTATTCCTTCTGAAAAGGTTGTAGTGATTCCTAATGCCTGCGATAATGAACGTTTTAATGTTCCGGAGTCAGTTGGCGTCGAATTTCTACGCCGACACCCAGAATTATCTGGCGGTCCGTTGATTATTTATACTGGCACTTTAGGATATATCAATGGAGTCAGCTATTTTGCTCGTGTAGCTAAGCATATGCTTGATTTGTTGCCTGAAGCTAAGTTTTTGGTAGTTGGCTCTGGTGCCTGTGAGAATGAAGTG
Organism: Scytonema hankhaensis NUACC26; assembly: GCF_045865695.1. Taxonomy (NCBI): domain Bacteria; kingdom Bacillati; phylum Cyanobacteriota; class Cyanophyceae; order Nostocales; family Scytonemataceae; genus Scytonema; species Scytonema hankhaensis. The sequence goes on along the minus strand of NZ_BAACAP010000183.1, from coordinate 13,191 downwards.
AGAGAGGAGAGTCGGAAGTTAGGGGTTCTGGAAAAAAACTTTTGGATGTGGTCACCTATTCCCAAGGTAGAAATCCCTGCACTTTTTTCTGCTTGCACCATTGCAACCTCTTTATTTCTCCCCATTCGAGAAATGGAGAACAATTCGGCTAATAAATTTTTCGATGCACTAGCATCCGGTCGTCCTGTTGTTATTAACTACGGTGGTTGGCAGAAAGAGCTTCTTGAACAATCTGGTGCGGGTATAAGCATTCCTGGTGAGAATCCAGAGGAGGGTGCCATTCAATTGGCAAATTTTTTAAATAGTTCCGAGCGTCTGCAAACTGCTAGATCTGCAGCTAGACAAATTGCAGATACTGAGTTTGACCGTGAATTACTCTACCAAAAACTAGTAACTGTTTTTCAGAAAGTTTTAAAAGAAACCGTACAACCCCAGGTTTATGAAAACAAGCATGCATAGAAAAAACCGCTTACCACTATTGAGCAGTTAAATTTTTAGGAGCGGTTTACAATGTCTTCACCAACGTTTTACAAGCAGACATATAGGACGAGAAAAAAATTTGTATACTATATAGTAATATCACTAATCATTTTTGGGTTAGTAGTTCTACACGTAGTCTTTGTAACGAAAAACGCACAGGTTGTTGTTCCACAGAGTGTATATCCGCAAGGCAATCTATTTCCACTTGGTCTATATTCCATACACCTTTCTGATGAAATGTGGATGGTACGACGCAAGGGATGGAATATCGTTCACCGCTACCAATTCACTCCCTCTTTTCTAAAAACTGCGGCAGAAAGTCAAGTTTTTGCTCTTGCAAGTCTACCTGGTGAATCAGAACCTCTCCCAGAGGCTCAAGCTGCACAGACGATATCAAATCTTGCTAGAAGCGATCGAGTTGTATGGTGGGATTTCCCAGAGGAACGACGTTACTGGGAGAAGGGAGAAATGGCGCTAGTAACCAATTATGCTACTTGGACGCGCAAATATGACCCGAAAAAGCGACCAAATTATATGTACATTCCCGGCCACTATACTGCTGAGGATGTCAAGCAATATGTCCCTTATTTGGATATTATTCCCGCGAGTGTATATACGACTTATGTAAATATGCCCCATGCATGGGTTAGATGGCGGATAGAAACTACGCTTAAGGGCATTCATCTCGCTCATGCCGACATAGGTTCTGATTATCTTCATGGTAAGAAAACACCTGTTGCAGTTTTAGAACTCTTTTACGAAGGTGGAAAGTCAATTATGACAAGCCAAGGCGCATATCATGACTTTTGGCAATCTATCGTCTCAGGAGCAAGAGGGATTCTTATCTTTTCTTACTGGCACAAGCGCGATCATCCATCCTTAGATTCAGTTTGGCAAACGTACAACCGAGCTGCACAACAAATTACAGGACCTGACCAACTCGGTTCAGTCATTCTACACGGTAAGGAGTTACGTAATGTAAGATTTGAAATCACCACTGGACCACAACAGACAAGTCAGTTCAAATTTAATGATATGGCTCAGCCAATCAGTTTCCCTTCTGTCAATTTTCTAACAAAAGTTTGGAATAACAACATCTATGTGATTGCTGTTAACTCTACGCAAGAACCTGTTGTCGGAAAGTTTATAGGACTTCCTCCAAAGGCTAAACAAGCTACTGTTTTATTCGAAAACAATGTAGTGCCAGTTACTGATGGAACTTTCAATACTAGGTTTGCTTCGCTAGGTGTGCATATTTTTAAAATACTTAGTCTTTAAAGTATTAACTAAAACCGAACCAGAATAACATCTACCGTAAATATAGGCTTTTCAAGAAAAGAAAGCAAAGCTTTTTCCTGCACAAAGACGTAATTTGTTTTTATACAGTTTTCTGTATAAAGTGTTACTTTGCTGTTTTTTAATGACTGGATAGGATGTATTTATGAGTAGTGGAGTTTTCCAGAAAGACGGTTTAACCAAGCAACATAACAGATTTATCAAATTGGCATTAGATAAATTTGTAGCAGCGCTCGCACTGTTAGTTCTTTCTCCAGTGATACTAATAATTGCGATCGCTATTTATTTTCATATGGGTTATCCACTTGTTTTTACCCAACCCCGTCCTGGTGAAAATGGTCATATTTTCAACTTTTACAAGTTCCGCACAATGACAAATGAACGTGACGAGCAAGGGAATTTACTTCTTGATGAACAACGCCTCACACCCTTTGGTCAATTTTTGCGGAAAACGAGTTTAGACGAACTCCCTCAGTTGTGGAATATTCTTAAAGATGACATGAGCTTCGTTGGTCCTCGTCCTTTATTAGTTAGGTATCTTGACCGCTACACTTGCGAACAAGCACGCCGTCATGATGTCAAACCAGGTATCACGGGTTTAGCCCAGGTTAAAGGTCGCAACGCTCTAAGCTGGGAAGAAAAATTCAAACTAGATGTTTGGTATGTCGATAATTGGAGTCTTTGGCTGGACTTGAAGATTCTTTTTCTGACAGTATTCAAAGTCTTGCAACAAGATGGAATTAGCCAGGAAGGGTATGCTTCAGCCGAAGAATTTAAAGGTCAACTCAAGTAACTTAAAAAGAACAAGGTGTAGAGTGTGGGGTGTCACACCCTACACCACCCTACACCTTACACCATACATTTTTATGATGAACATTCAAGTCATTGATTTAACTCACCCCTTGTGGAAACAAACTCTAGAAAAGCTCAATCATGATATTTATCATTTGCCTGAGTATATGTATTTGGAATCAAAAAGAATTAAAGCAATACCAGAGGCTATTTTAATAACCGAGGATGAAAAAGTCTTTTTCTTGCCTTATATGCAACGTTGCGGTGATGATTTATTTAACTGCGCGTTCAAGACACCGGAAATTTTTGATGTTGTCTCGCCTTATGGCTATCCTGGATTTTTACTTTCGGAAGCAGCAGCTAGTCAGCCAGAATTTTTGAGCTTGGCAATGCAGGCGCTAGTACAGGTGTTTCGCGACAAGCAGGTATGTTCGGCTTTTTTACGGCTTCATCCTCTACTTAACGAGAATGTCAATCAATTGCTCGACGATCGCTCTTTAAAAGTCAATGGTTCAACAGTTTCTATTGATTTAAGACTGGATGCTCGAGAAATTTGGCATCAAACTAGATCGGAACACCGTAATAAAATCAATAAGTGTAAACGTCTGGGATTGACAGCAAGAATGGTGTCTGCAAAAGAATTTATGAATGAATTTAATACTTTATATGAAGAAACGATGAACCGGGTAAATGCTAGAGATGATTATTATTTTGGAATAGAATTTTTAAGAGAATTTGCAGAGTTATTAGGTGATAAAGTTCATATTGGTATTGTAGAATATAATGAACAAATAGCATCTGCCGGTCTGTTTACAGAATGTTGTGGCATAGTTCAATATCACCTAGGTGGTACAAAAACAGATTTTTTGAAACCAGCTCCTAGCAAGCTAATGTTTGATTATGTGAGATTCTGGGCGAAAGAACGGGGAAATCACGTTTTTCATCTCGGAGGAGGAGTAGGAGGAGCGAAAGATAGTCTCTATCATTTCAAAGCAGGTTTCTCTAAACAAAGTCATGCCTTCATGACACTACGCCTAATTACAGACCAGGAAAAATATCGTTCTCTAGTCGAATTACGAGCAAAATCTTTGAAAATTGACGTTGAGAAAATACTCCAAACAGAGTTTTTTCCAGCATACCGTTCACCCAATATTTTTAATGAGTCATGAGCGAACAAATTCTCCTGTCAACACCCCATATGGGCGCTGACGAACTAGAATTCGTAAAAGAAGCGTTTGACACGAATTGGATTGCCCCCGTTGGTCCTCATGTAGATGCTTTCGAGAAAGAATTTTGTCAACTCATAGAGGCTCCTCATGCAGCAGCTTTGAGTTCTGGGACAGCAGCCATCCATTTGGCTTTGCAATTAGTTGGTGTCGGATATGGGGATGAGGTGTTTTGCTCGACACTGACTTTTGCTGCAACCGCTAACCCAATTACTTACCTAGGAGCGAAACCAGTATTCATTGATAGCGATCGCACTTCTTGGAACATGAATCCCGAGTTATTGTGGGATTCCCTTAAGCACTGCGATCGACGGGGAAAATTACCATCAGCGGTTATAGTTGTACATTTATATGGTCAAAGTGCGGATATAGAACCAATTCTGGAAGCGTGCGAGCGATATGAGATTCCCTTAATTGAAGATGCAGCTGAAGCTCTGGGAGCTACATACAAAGGAAGAGCACCTGGAACTTTCGGACGTGTAGGTATTTATTCTTTCAATGGCAATAAAATCATCACAACCTCCGGTGGTGGGATGTTGGTTTCAGAAGATTCAGAACTGGTAGAAAAAGCCCGTTTTTTGGCTACACAAGCACGCGATCGAGCTCCTCATTATCAACACTCAGAAATTGGCTATAACTATCGCCTTAGTAACGTTTTAGCTGGTATAGGTCGCGGTCAGTTACGAGTCCTCAGTGAGCGAGTCGCAGCTAGACGGCGCAATTTTGAAATTTATGCCTCTGCACTGAAACATTTACCAGGAATAGAATTCATGCCAGAAGCTGCTTTTGGACGTGCCTCTCGTTGGTTGACATGCCTGACAATAGACTCTGCGGCTTTTGGCGCAGATAGAGAACAAATCCGCTTAGTACTTGCCGAACAACAAATAGAAACTCGTCCTGTTTGGAAGCCACTCCACTTACAGCCTGTTTTTGCTGAATGTGAGTGTGCTGGTGGTGACGTTGCTGAGGAGTTATTTACCCGTGGTCTTTGCCTACCTTCTGGATCTAACTTGACAACTGAGGATTTAGAGCGAGTGATTAACGCAATTTCAGCAGTTCATCAGAACACTCAAAAAATTTCTTTTTCCAGGATTTTATAAAAACTTTACATTACAAGCTCGGTTCTGAATTTGTTGAAATTTTACAAAATTTCATGATTGATAAATTGTACCCAGCTACTTGGTAATTATTGAAAGTAGATTTATGGAAGCACAAGATTCTGTTTTAAGCTTTGACACATATTGGCAAATCCTAAAGCGTAGACGGCTAGCCGCATTGGGAACATTTTTGACTGTTTTCTTAGCAGCTTCTCTTCCTTCTTCCGTAAAAAAGCCTGAATATGAGGCAGAAGGAAAATTGCTGTTTGAAAGAATCAACAAGATTTCATCCCTTACTGGAGTAGGAACAGAGCTAAACAAGTTAGAATCAGTAACACAAGAAAACAGCAATCCTCTTATAACAGAGGCAGAAGTGATTAGTTCTTTTCCCGTTATACAAAAAACCATAGATAAACTTCAGTTACGAGACAAAAATGGTGAGTTACTAAAACATAAAGACTTTCTGGAAAATTTCAAGATAGTTGATATCGAAAAAACTGATATTCTCAAAATTTCCTATAAAGACACAGTTCCGCAAAGAGCAGCACGGGTTGTAAATGCGTTAATGGCTACTTACTTGGAATACAACGTATCTCACCGCAGAACAGAAGTAGTGGCTGCTCGTAAATTTCTTGAAAAACAACTACCGAAAGCTGAATCAGTAGTCCGTAAAGCAGAAGTTGAATTAGCTGAGTTTCAACAAAAGAACAAAGTTCTTTCCCTTCGAGAGGAAGCCACCAAGGGAGTGGAAGTTATTACAGAAATACAAAAGCAAAATATAACTGCTCAGTCTAAACTAGCAGATGTAAACTCCCAGATTAAAGAAATACGTACACGACTAGGTATGAATTCGCAAGAAGCTCTAACTGTAGCTTCTCTCAATCAATCATCTGGAGTACAAGATGTACTCAAAGAGATTCAGCAGCTAGAGTCTCAACTTGCTGCTAGGCGTACAGTTCTCCAGAACTCGCATCCTGAAATAATTAATTTAGAAAACAAGTTAACAGCCTTGCAAGAAATATTACAACAGCGAACAAAACAGGTTGCAGGAACAACGACTCAAATCAGACAAAATGGAAAGCTACAGACTGGAGAGTTACAGCAACAACTTATTGCAGAACTTGTTAGATTAGAGTCAAGTCGTCAGGGATTAGCTAGTGAAGCCGCGAGTTTATCCAAGTTGCAAGCTAGTTATCAACAACGACTTCAAAATATGCCTAAATTAGAGCAACAACAACGCCAATTGGAACGCAAAGTAGAAGCTGCTCAATCTACCTATTCTCTTCTGCTACAAAAGCTCCAAGAAAGTAGAATTGCAGAGAATCAGAATATAGGTAATGCAAGTAACATATCACCAGCCCAAATACCTGAAGAGCCTACTTCTTCTTTAATGATTTGGTATGTGAGTGCTGCTTTACTAGCGACAATAGCATCAATCATGTCCATTTTACTTTTGGAAGCAACAGATAAATCAATTAAATCAGTTGATGAGGCAAGAGAATTACTTGGATTAACTTTGTTAGGCGTCATTCCTTCCTTCAGTAAATCTAAAACATCTACTCGTATTAACGAGGAATATGAATTGGGTACTTGCCCGCTTTTTGTTCAAGATACTCCTCCCTCGCCAGTTAGTGAAGCTTTTCGTATGCTACGGGCTAATCTAAGATACGTCAGTGCTGATAAAGAACTCAAAGTTATTGTTGTTACTAGCTCTGTACCCAAAGAAGGTAAGTCAACAGTAGCAGCTAATTTAGCAATGGCAATGGCTCAGAAAGAGCGTAAAGTTTTACTGATAGATGCAGATTTGCATCGTCCCGTTCAACATTTCATTTGGGGACTACATAATAGTCAAGGTCTCAGCAATATCATCGTTGGGCAGGCTGAAATCAAGACTGCTATCAACCAAGTTATGGATAATCTGTATGTTTTGACTTCTGGCGTCATTCCTCCGAGTCCTGCAGCGCTCCTTGACTCAAAACGAATGGCTAGTCTAATTGACAAGCTTGGAGTCAGTTACGACTTTGTTATCATTGATGCTCCCTCATTAACTGTTGCTGCGGATGCTGCTAATTTAGGTCAAATGTCTGACGGTGTTTTGTTAGTCGTTCGTCCGGGGATGGTTGATTCTGTTAATGTTACTCTTGCTAAAGAACTTTTAGAAAAATCCGGTCAGAAGATATTAGGACAAGTCGTGAATGGAGTGATTCCAAAAAATGAGCGCTACAGTTACTACTTCCGAGAAGAATATTACCAGGAAGAAATAGCGAGTCAAGATGAAACCGCTAAAACCAATCGAAATCAGATACAAATGACTAATAACAAATGACCAATGACCAACGACGACCTACTTAGGTTGCAAAAATACGTTTCAAGAAAGCTATAATTTCAGACCAAGCAGAGGTTGTAGCTGCAGAATCATAGCGATCGCCATCATCGCGCATAAAAGTATGTTCTGCTTCATATGAATAAACTTGATAAGGAACACTCGCATTCTCAAGGGTTTTGATAATTGTTTGACGGTCTTGTGGTGGGATGTGAGGGTCAAGAGTACCAAACACAATTAGCATTTCGCCTTTAATTTCGCTCACTCGGTGAATAGTATCGGCTACTCCCTGACCTAGTTTGCCACTTGGAATACCAGTAGGATAGCAACAAACTGCTGCTTTGATTTCACTTTGGAAAGCAGCTCGGAAAGATAGATGTCCGCCAATACAAAAACCTAAAGTACCTATTTGACCCAAGGCTACTGAACCTTCCCCCTTAAGGAATTCAATGACAGCACGACAATCAGCGTCATAACCAGCTACTGGGGTTCGACGAGCATTGTCATTACCCCGCATTCTACCAATATCATCTGGGTCAATAACTAGACCAACGGGTTCTGTTCTATGAAAAATTTCTGGGGCTGCGACTACATAGCCGTGTCCTGCTAAGTAGTTTACCAAACGAATCATTGGCTCACCTAATTGATAAATATCCGTATAGAATATAATGCCTGGGTATGTTCCTGCTGGTTTAGGGGCTGCAACATAAACGCGCAATAAGTTGTCGTCTACTCTCAATTCAACATTGCGTTTGGTAATTTGCACTTGTTGGTCTCCATTCCTGTTTGTAAGATATAACTGTTATTAACATCTTGCAGTAGTTTGCATTAGTTTTCAGTTGGATGAATAACAATCGGGTTTTACCAGAAGAAAGAGCCGATGGGGCAAAGGGCAGAAGGATATATGTAACTTTTAATACAAAAACTAAACTGGTGTAAATATTCCACACTTTTACAAAAAAATCGGATTGCTATTTACTGATTCGCTATTAAACAGTAAACTTTACCCTACAGGTGTTTGAGTCAATGTTCGGCTCAAATCTGTGAGGTCTCAATCTTAGTTAAAGAAACGGGCATTAGTATCAAGCCTGGTTTTTGCCATACGTTTTCGATTACTTCGGCCAAGTGATGGTAGTATCACAACAAAAACCTCTGGGGGTATGGGGCTAGAACTGGCGATCGTATGCCACTTTGCTGAAATGCTTGGGAAAACCATCAAAGCTGAAAGCTTAGGAGAGGTACAGAGAGCAACTTTTATCATGATGCTTCCTGATAATTCCGTCTCCAAACTTTAATAAATCGGTAGGGGGCTTTTATGCAAGACGTACTGGCTTTGCAAGGTATCCAGGTGCTTGTTGTCGATGATGATGCAGATAATTTGGAGTTGATTACCTTTATTCTGGAACAATCTGGTGCTGTTGTCACTTCTGTGTCTTCTGCTGAAGAAGCACTACAGTTGTTCTATCAAACTCAGCCCGATATCCTCATTGCCGATCTTGGAATGCCTCGCATGGACGGGTATACTTTATTACGCCAGGTAAGAGCATTGCCACCAGAACAAGGAGGACAGGTTCCAGCGATCGCACTGACTGCTTATGCAGGGGAGATTGACCGACAAAAAGCATTGAAAGCGGGATTTCAGCTGCACATCTCCAAACCACTTGAGCCGGAAACCTTAGTAGATGCGATCGTTCAAATAATCACCTGACCAGTAACCAGTTCAACAGTGACCAGTTTAACAGTGACCAGTGACCAACGCTCGACGAGCGGTTATATCTAATGTAGAAGCTCCTGAGTTTATTGATAAACAAGAGAAATTAATTTATTTGAGTGCGAGGATTTGCTAGTCATTGGTCACTGGTCACTGGTCACTGGTCACTGCTACACTGGTCACTGATTATCTGAGCGATCGCTAAACACTTGCTACATAAAAATGTCAGGAGAATAATAATGACACAAGCAAAATATGGTGATACTGTAGTGGTTCACTACGAGGGCAAATTAACTGACGGTACAGTCTTTGATACCTCTACTAATAGCGACCCTTTGCAGTTCACAATTGGTGAGGGAGAAATTATTCCTGGATTTGAAGAAGCAGTTGTTGGCATGAGTGTAGGCGAGACAAGAACTGCAGAAATTCCTTCCGATCGAGCTTACGGTCCGCATCAACCAGAATTGGTAGTTCAAGTCGATCGCAATCAGTTACCCCCAGATTTCGATTTAGAAGTTGGTCTACAGTTGCAAATTCAACAAGGTCCCGGACAATATATTCCTGCAACCGTCACCGATCTTTCAAACGAAAACGTGACACTAGACGCCAATCATCCATTAGCTGGAAAAGACCTAGTTTTTGATATTCAGCTTGTAGACATTGCTGCGTAACGATATTAGGTCTAGATCCCCGACTTTAGGAAGAAGTCAGGGATCTTTTTGTTCCTCAAGAATAACCCGACCCCATCCTATCGGCTTCTCACTGCCAAAGCAAAGTGACGATTGGCTTGAAAAAAGTAGATGCACCCCGAACAACATAGATTCTGCTAAGGACATACCTATAATTCCCAGAAATAACTGCAAAATCACATCTTGTTACAACAATAAGCTTTTATCGTTAATCCTGCGATTGCAAACAAAAGCGATCGAGCAACAAATAATAAACCTCCATTATTAACTTCATCTGTGACGACTTATACTAAGTTTCCAAAAGAAGACGCTAGATAGTCGTGTAAAATCTAGTCCTGACAAAGCTTCCTCAATCCAAAATCCACGTATCTAAAATCCGAAATAGTATTACTTATATAAAGTATTGCTTACATCTGTCTTCAGTAGCGATCGCTACAAATACCATTTCTATCGCAAGCAGGGTTAATCTCTGGTGGTGGACTTATTAAATATTGTAAAGAAGGCGATACTAAATCACCTCAAAAACACTGAAGAGAACTCATTCAATAAAGCAATCGGAGATTACTATGACTTTCACCGCAGATCCAAAAACTAAGCAGCTTGTAGAGCAGTTTCGCAGCTTTGACGCAGATACTCAGCTAGCTCTCCTGTGGTTTGGCTACTTAGATATCAAAGATCAATTAACACCAGCAAACCAGACTTCTGCACAAGATACTGCTGCTGCTTTCTACGATACCATTCGTGCATTGCCCAAAGAACAGCAACTTCAAGCACAGCGAGACATCGTTACAGGTGCTGACAACGATATCAGCCGTTCTTACAAAGCTTTAAGCTCTAGCGCTAAATTAGATTTGTGGCTCAGATTGGCAAGAGCTATGGAAGATGGTACTGTTATTCAAGTACCATCTGATTATCAACTACCCTCCAACACCCAAGATTTCGTAAATAACGTCAAAGGTTTGAATTTTGAACAGCGCATTGATTTTACTCGCAGCGCTGTATTCGAGTATGGTGCTAAACAGTAACTAGCAGCATAACCAGTTATGAAAAACCCGGTTTTTGCGAAAAACCGGGTTTTTCAAGTTAATTTACTGAGTTTGTCGAGCCTGCTTCACCGCAACTGGCGAACCCGTTCGCGTTTGCGAAGTATGTGCCTTGCACATAGCGTCTCCGTAAGGAGTTAGGGGTTTCATAGTATGTGATGTTACTATAGCAATCCTATTTGATTTATAAAATACACGTAGGGTGGGCAATACCCACCACCAAGTCTTTTGGTGGGCATTGCTACAATACTTAAGATTGTTTATAAATGATTTAGGATTATCATCTCTCTTTAATTCGTTGAGGAAATGACTAAGTGACTCAGACGTTTTAAAATCCGTAGAACATCGTATAGTTCATTGTCAGGATTTCGGAGTTCAAAAACTTTAGAGGTAGCATACTGTATAGTGTCTCCTTTAACTAATTTCAGAAATGTAAAACTTCCTCCTGTGGTAATCATCCCAAAACTAGGCTTTTCTGGATAAGGATTTGCTAACATATAAGTTAGAATTTGAGCTATTCCAGCTTCTATAGAAAAAGCTACTTGTTTGGATTCAATCACCATTACCCAAAATTGCTCTTTTAAAACTAAGGCATCTAAGCTACCCTTGATAATAATATCTTCATCTGCCACAGAAATTTCTATAGATTTTTCCGATTTGACGTAAAACGGTGATAGATAAAAGTCACCAATAAATAAAAGTGGATCTAAAACTGACATTTTAACAACATTTTCCAGCATTGGCGGATACCTTAGTAAATTAAAGTATCCTGCTTGAACTTTGTCTAATTGTTGTTTTTCTAGTTCAGTAATTTCTGGTAAATCATCTTGCCATTCTCGAAAGAATTGTCGATCGCGGATTAGCTGTAGTCCCCATAAAGTTTCTAATTCTAGTAAAGTTATATCTTTCGCTTGAATTGTTTGCACCATAATCAACTATGGAGTAAGGAATACTAATGTATTATATGTCATGGCAAACAAGTTATGTGTCAAGGTCATTAAAGAATACGTAAAGCCAAGATAAACTACTTAACTTTGAGTAAATAAATTATCTTCTGCGACTCGTTTCCAAGAAGCCAACCAAGTATCTATCTGCTGTTGTTCCTTGATACGGTTTCCGTTCACAACTTCCGTAGCACCTGCTTCTGGTGTTAACGCACGTAATGATACAATATTAGATGAAAAAATACCAAATTTTTATCTATGATTACTGGTCAAAATTTTCAAGTGATTAAAAATGCCGTTTCATCGAATGAAGTAGGAGAATTAGTAATAGGAGAAGCTACTAAAGGAAAAGTCTATCGAGTGCTAATCAATGATGCAGGGCAAATTTTGCTAGATCCCATAGATTTAAAAAGTATTCCCGAAAATCAGCGATGGCTGTGGCAAAATCCAGAAGCGATGGCTATGGTACAACGGGGTTTGCAACAAGCAGCCTCTGGAGAAGTTCATGACTTAGGTTCTTTTGCTCAGTATGCAGACTTGGAGATTGATGATTAAATGCAATTCAGGCTGCAATACTCTACTGAAGCCAGGGATACTTTAGCTAATTTGGAGCAAACAGACTCCAAAAAATATCGAAAAGTATTAAAAACCCGGTACTTATGGAAACTAATCTCCGTCATCCTGGTTTGCAAACTCACAAATTTGATGGTTTATCTGGACCTAACGGGGAAGAAGTATTTGAAGCATATGTGGAAAATAAAACATCAGCCGTATTTCGAGTGTTTTGGTACTACGGTCTAGGTCAAGGAGTGATAACAATATTAGCAATTACTCCTCATCCTTAGGTCTAGCTGCATTTCGCTACAATGCTTCAGCCCCTACGATATACCTCGTTACCTGCTTTATTTCCTTTGCATCGCCCGCCAATACCTTAGCTAGATTTTGAGTAGTGGATAAAATAGGTGGGGCATTGCCCACCACAAACTTTTGACCCTACAAATTGAGTTTAGCTAAAACAGCAAAGGCTGTGACTCAAAAACCTTCGCTTACACCTTAAACTTTTCGGTAATGCGCTTCATTGCTTCCTCAACATTCTCCCGAGTGTTGAAAGCGGAAATGCGGAAATAACCTTCACCAGCCGCACCAAAACCAGAACCAGGTGTACCTACAACGTTACAGGTATGCAGTAATTTATCGAAGAAGTCCCAACTGGATAAACCATTGGGCGTTTTCACCCAAACATAAGGTGCGTTCGCGCCACCGTACACTTCTAACCCACCGTAGCTCAGTTTCTCGCGAATAATTCTGGCATTCTCCATGTAGAAGCTAACCAATTGTTTTGTTTGCGCCTGTCCTTCTTCTGAATAAACTGCTTCGGCTCCACGTTGTACAATATAAGAGACTCCATTAAACTTGGTAGACTGACGGCGATTCCACAACTTCCACAGTTCTACATCGGAACCATCGCCTGCTTTACCCTTGAGAGTTTTTGGTACGACAGTGAGCGCACAACGTGTCCCAGTAAAGCCTGCATTTTTGGAGAAGGAGCGAAATTCGATCGCACAATCTCTTGCTCCTTCAATCTCATAA